>JBEPYX010000237.1:0-3973 GCA_041641155.1 Thermoflexus sp. | reverse complement strand
ACGAACTCGCCTACACCGCCCACGACCTCGACGACGGCCTCCGCGCCGGCCTGATCCGCCCCGAGGACCTCAACGGCATCGCCCTATGGGGGGAGCTCCAGCGGTCCATCGGGTGGGATGGGAAAGGGTTCAACGACCTGATCCGCTACCGGCTGGTGCGGCGGCTCATTGGGATCCTCGTGACCGACGTGATCGCCGCCACCGATCGACGCCTTCAGGACCTCCGGCCGCGGTCCCCGGAGGACATCCGGGATCACCCGGCCCCCCTGGCGGGGTTCTCCGAGGCGATGGACGGGAAGATGCAGGAGCTGAAGGCGTTCCTCCAGCGGCGCCTCTACCGCCATCCCCACGTCGTGCGCATGCAGGCCAAGGCGGAGCGCATCCTCGAGGCCCTCTTCCGGGCCTACCTCGAGGAGCCGGAGCAGCTGCCCTACTGGGTGCAGGAGCGCATCCAGGAGGAAGGGGACCTTCACCGCGTGATCTGCGACTACATCGCCGGGATGACCGACCGCTTCGCCCTGGCGGAATACCGCCGCCTCTACGAGGTCACCGATGTGCTGTAGCCGAAGGGGGCGGATGTTGTCCATCACCCTTAGCCTCCTCCTGCTGGCAGCCGCGCCGCCGGATCCCCGCTTCGGGGTGGTGGAATCCCCGGAGGCCCCGGAATGGGCCTCCGAACTCGGGGTCGCGTGGACGCGGGTGCGGTTTGCCTGGCATGAGATCCAGCCCAACGGCCCGGAGGACTGGAATCCCCCATGGCCAGCGGAGCGTTTGGCGGCCGAGCGCCAGGCCGGGCGGGAGATCGTCGCCCTGGTGCTGGGGACGCCGAGGTGGGCCCGTGCTGACCCGCAGGTCCCGGGCGTCCCCCGAGGCCTCTACGAGGAAGAGAGCCGGCCGGAGAACCTGTGGGCGGCCTTCCTGCGGCGCCTCGCCGTCACCTACCCGGACATCCGCACCTGGATCATCTGGAACGAGCCGGACATCTGGGATCCCGCCTATCCCGGCTACACGTGGGGCGGGACAGAGGCGGATTTCGTGCGCTTGCTGCGGGTGGCCTACCGCACCCTCAAGGGGTTGAATCGGGAGAACCGAGTGCTCCTCGGGGCGTTCACCTACTGGTGGGACGCGGTCTACGGCCGCCGGCCCTACTTCGAGCGCTTCCTGGAGGCCCTGACCCGTGACCCCGAGGCGCCTCGGTTCAACCGATACTTCGACGGCCTGTGCGTCAACCTCTACTTCAACCCCGACAGCCTCTACGATCTGATCCGCTGGCATCACCAGCGGATGCAGGCCCACGGCTTCGACAAGCCGATCTGGCTGACCGAGACCAACGCCGCCCCCTCTGAGGACCCCGCCTGGCCGGTGCCCCGTCCGATGTTCCGGGTTGCCCTGGAAGAGCAGGCGGCCTTCATCGGCCAGGCCGTGGCGCTGGCCTTTGCCGCGGGGGCCGAGCGGGTCGCCGTCTATAAACTCATCGACAACCCCACCGACCATTTCGCCAACCCCGAGCCCTTCGGGCTGGTGCGGGAGGACCGCTCGCCGCGCCCTGCCTTCCAGGCCTACCAGGTCGCGATCGCGGCGCTCTCCGGGTTCATCGAGGCCCGCCTGATCCGGCGGGACCACGTGACGGTGGTGGCGATCCGCAAGCCCGACGAGCAGGTATGGGTCGCCTGGTCCCGCAGGCCCGCGGCCCAGCGCATCGTCCTGGAACGGACGGGGCGGTTCCGCCGGGCGTTCGATGGGATGGGGAACCCGATCCCCGTGGAACAAACTCCGCAGGGCTATCGCATACGACTTCCCGGGGCGCTATGCCAGCAACGCTTGGGGACGGCATGCATGATCGGAGGGATGCCGGTTTACGTGGTGGAATCCGCTCCCCGGCCGCTCCGGGAGGTGGAGTGAGGGGCTGCCCTCATCCGCCCACCGCCCGCCTCACCAACTCACCGATCCTCGCCGCCTCGGCAGCAGTCAAGGCCTTCAGCGCGAAGGCGACCGGCCACATGTTGCCGTCGTCGAGGCGCGCTGCGTCAGTGAAGCCCAGCGTCGCATACCGCGTCTTGAACGGATACGCGGCCTGGAAGAAGCAAACGACCCGGCCCTCCCGGGCGTAGGCGGGCATCCCATACCAGAGCCGGGGGGAGAGCTCGGGCGCGTTGGCCCGGATGATCGCGTGGATCTGTTGGGCCATGGCGCGGTCGGGATCCGGCATCGCGGCGATCTTCGCCAACACCGCCTTTTCCCCGTCCACCTGCGCGGCCGCTTTCCGCTCTTGGGCGCGCTCCTTCATCGCGGCGCGCTCCTCGTCCGTCCACTCCCCCGGAGTGCGCCGGGCGGACTTCCCCGCCGCCTTCCGGGCCGGTTGGCTGGGATGGGCCATCGAGTCCTCCCGATCCGGGTGATTCGAGCCTGATACGGCTTGTCGCTGACCTTCTCCATCCCTCGACCGATCGGCCGTCCACGGCCTCGTTCGTGGATGGCGATGTGAGTCATCCCCGTGGTTGGGGTAGCGCCGTGCCCGTGCGGTTCCCCCGGCCGGATCTTCACCTTCGGGGCGTCGGCACGCTGCGCCGTTTCGAAACCCGACGCAGGACCGGTTTCCAGATCAGAAGGCCACCCGTTGCGCTCGCTCTTCGGGCCGGGCGATGGGAGGTGAAGGGCCGAGTTCGGCGAAATCCCGTAAACCCGTAAAATGGAGGCGGGAGGATCCGACGCTTCGAAAAGGAGGATACGTGAGCCCATCAGACCGGGCGATCCCGCCCGAGCGCATCCGGCAGCTCCTGGAGCGGTTGCAGAGCCTCTCGGAGGATGAGCGCGCCCTGTGGCTGGCGCTGGCCGAGTTAGATCAAGAGATCGGCCGCCCACTCCCCCTCGAGGAGCAGCAACTTCTCCAGCGCCTGGCCGCCTCCCTCCAGGGCTACAACCCCGAGGAGATCCGCGCCGCGATCCGCCACCTCGTCCGAAGCCAGCCCCAGGGCCCCAGCGAGGCGTGGCCAAAGGAGTTGCGCCGCCGTCTGCGCCGTCGCATGAGAAAACGCTGATCCAGGGAAAGCTCCCAAGCCGCCACGGGGGCAGTTGGACAGCGGATTGAGAGAGGCGCTGGAAGCCGCCCTCACTCGGCCTCGCTCGCCTCCTCCGGTGGGGCCACCTCCTCCGGGGCGGCGATCAGGCGCTCCTTCAGGCGGGCCGCCTTGCCGAAGCGCTCCCGCAGGTAATACAGCCGGGCCCGGCGGACGCGGGAGTGGCGCAACACCTCGATGCGCTCGATACGGGGGGAGTAAAGGGGAAAGGTGCGCTCCACCCCGACGCCGTGGGCGGCGATCCGCCGCACCGTGAAAGTGCGTCCGGTCCCGCTGCCCCGGATCCGGATCACCGCTCCCTGGAAGACCTGCACCCGCTCCTTGTCCCCCTCTCGGATCCGGAAGTGCACCCGCACCACATCCCCTGGGCGAAGCTCGGGAACCGAACGGCCCGCGGTCCATTCCCGCTCCAGCTGCTGAAGGATCAAATCGCTCATCCCGCTTTCCTCGGCGAAGAATTCGCGAGGGGAACCCTCCGATCGGTCCTCTCGGATTGCGCGAAGGGAAATTATAACCGCCTCGAAGGATCCTGACAACATCCCCTTAGAGCGTTCCCTTTCGGCCTTACGGAATTCGCATCCCCTCCGGCCTTCAAGGTAGAATCACTGGGGCCCGCAGGAAGGCCCTTCCGAGGGCGCAACGCAGCCCGTGGGGCGCATCGCCGCCTCGGACGCGTGTTTCAGCGAAATCGAAGGGAGGTCAGGGGATGTCGATGGAGAACGTGATCCCGGTGGGGATCGAAGAGCAACTGAAGACCGCCTATCTCGATTACGCGATGAGTGTGATTGTGGCGCGGGCGCTGCCGGATGTGCGGGATGGGCTGAAGCCGGTGCAGCGGCGGATCCTGTATGTGATGCATGAGATGGGGCTGCATCCGAACGCGCCCTACAAGAAGT
>JBEPYX010000236.1:0-3986 GCA_041641155.1 Thermoflexus sp. | reverse complement strand
CCCGGAAGAAGGCTGGGTCGTAGTAGACGATCCACAGCCCCTGCAGGAAGGTCGCTCCCATCGCCAGCCCCATCCCCAGCGCCAGCGCCCGGCCCGGCCAGCGGAGCGGGCGGGGGGCCGACCAGAGGGCGGCGATCAGGGCGGCGTCCGTGAGCAGCAGGGCGGGGGTGAGCATCAGGATGTAGCGGGGATGGACGATGGGCTTCCACCGGGTGATTCCGAAGACCATCAGCAAAGGGAGGGCGAAGGCGGCCAGCCATAGGAGGGGGCGGAGGGGCACGGGGCGACGGCGGCGCCATGCCGCCAGCCCGGCGAAGGCCAACGCGCCGGCGAACGCGATCCCGTACGCCGCCGAGGCGGCCACGAACCCCGGCCGCGGCGGCGGCTCGCCCGTCTTCCCCAGCACCTCCCGGATGCCGATGTTGAAGAAGTGCCAGGTCAGGGAGAGGAACTCGAAGAACGTAGGAAAGGACGCCCGCTCGTCGCTGTGCTGGCCGGTCTGGCGGTAGGCGGGGGGCAGCCAGGGCCCATAGGCGAGGACCACCAGGGCCTGGACCAGGACCCAGCGGCGGAAATTCCATCGACGATCTTCGATGGGTTGGCGCCGGAGCAGGGCGAGGGCAGCCAGGTTCAGGAAGGCGACGGCGACCACCGAGAAGTAGTGGGTATACATCATCGCCGCCTCGGTGATCCCCATGGCGGCCAGGACACCGGCCGGCCAGCGGCGGGCCTTGGTGAGGCGGCTCAGGAGGAGGAGGGCGAGGAGGTATTCCAGAGCGAAGAGGGTATACATCCGGGTCTCCTGGGAGTAATACACGTAGGCCGGGGCCAGGGCCGCCAGCCCGGCGGCCAGGAGGCCGACGGCGCGCCCGGCCCCCTCCCGGCCGGCCCGGTAGAGCAGGGGGAGGAGCAGGATCCCGAAGATCGTCGAGAGGAATCGGGTGGTGAACTCCGTGTAGCCGGCGATCGTCCCCCAAAGCGAGAGCAGGATGTAGTAGAGCGGGGGATGGATGTCCACCGCCGTCATCCGGATGGCGGTGAGGATCCCGTGGCGGGCCAGATAGGTGCTGTAGCCTTCGTCCCACCACCAGCTCTGGACTGCGATGCGGTGGAGCCGCAGGGCGAAGGCCAGGGCGATCCACGCCAGGAGCGCTCGCTCGATCCGGACCGCGCGCCTCATCCCTGAGGGTCGACCTCCATCGGTTCGCCGATGCATGTGCCCGCTGTCCCTCTCCCGTGGCCTGGGGCGCCTGAGCCGGGGACCGCGGGAGGCGCTGCCCCGTCGGCCCCGGCATCCTCGCCGGGGGGAAGCATACCCCTGCGGGGCCTGGGCCGGCAAAGGGCCCGGGCCTGCAGCCTTCAGGGGTGGCGGGCCCAGCAGGAAGCGCCAACGGCGGAAGCGGAGGCTCCTGCTTGGCCGCTTCCGCCAGGTGCGGATGGCCCAATCGGCCGCGTGACGTCGAAGGCCGCCTCCATGGTCCCCAGCGCGTCGCCCGCACCCCGTGAACCGGCACCCGGGCCTGCGCATCCGGAAGTTCCGGAGGCCGCGGAGGGGAGCGGGCCGTTCCTTGGAGGTTCCTTCCTGGGAGGGGAGGACCTGGAGGCCCCAGCGCCAGCAGCCATGGAGGCGCAGCACCCTGCGACGCCGTTCGTGGGCTTCGAACAGGTGTATGGCGGGTTGGGCGTGGGATCCGAGGGGCGTTCACCGTGTAGGGGCTGATCCCCTTGCACGGCGACCCGCAACGGCCCCGCGACGCTCCAGGTAAGGTCTGCGGGTCGGTGAGGGTATCATATACGGAAGGTTGCGTTCGCCCTTGAGCCCGCAAGGACCGCGGGCGCTTTTCCGCCCACGGATCCGCTCCCAGAGGCGTCGCGGGGATGTTCGAAGTCTTTCAGAGGATGTTCCAGCCCGTCCCCGGCCCGTCGGTTCAGCTCCCCGAGGGGCCCGAGTATGATCCGCTGCTGGCCTGCATCCGTTGCGGCCGGTGCCTCCCGGCATGCCCCACTTATCAAGAGACCCTGCTGGAGATCCAGTCCCCTCGAGGCCGGCTGGCCCTCCTGCGGGCGGTGGTGGAGGGCCGACTTCCTCTGGATGAGGCGGTGGAAGCCCACCTCTACCACTGTTTGGATTGCCGGGCCTGCAACTCGGTCTGCCCGGCTGGGATTCCCATCGGGGAGCTGATCGTCGCCGGCCGGGCGGCCGCCGCCGTCCGGCGCCCCCGCCCCTGGGGGTTGCGGCTGCTGCTGGAGGGGGCGCTGGGCTCGCCGCGGGCGGCAGAGTGGGCGGCTGCCCCGCTGCGCTGGGCCTGGTCTTTGGGCCTGATCCCCCTCGCCCGCCGGCTGTTCGGGGCGATCCCGATCCTACGCCACCTCCTGGACCTGGCTCCCCGCCCGGCCCGTCCGGCCCGCCGGGACCTGGAGGTCCGGCCCCTCCCGCCCGCGCCTCGCTATCGGGTGGGCTTCTTCCTCGGCTGCGTGATGAACGCAGTGTATGGGGATGTGGTCCGCGCCAGCGTCCGCCTCCTGGAGCGGCTGGGCTGCGCGGTGATCACCCCAAGGGATCAGGCCTGTTGCGGCGCGCCCCAGGACGATCAGGGGTTGCGGGAGGCCGCCCGCCGGTTCGCCCGGCGCAACATCGCCGCCTTCGAGGCCCTGGGGCCGCTGGACGCCATCGTGGCGGATTGCGCGGCCTGCAGCGGCTTCCTCAAGGAATACCCGCACCTGCTGGCGGGGGATCCGGCGTGGGCCGAGCGCGCCCGGGCCTTCGCCGCCCGGGTCCGCGATCTCACCGAGTGGCTGGAGGCCATCTGGCCGGAGGACCTCTCCCCGGTGGCCGAAGGCCTCCAGCTTACATATCATGAACCATGCCATTTGAGCCACGTCCAAGGGGTGCGGCGGCCGCCCCGCGCGCTGCTGCAGCGGCTGCAGGGGGCGACCTTCCGGGAACTGCCCGATGCCGCCCGTTGCTGCGGCAGTGCCGGCATCTACAACCTGACCCACCCGGAGATGTCCCGGCGGCTGCTCGAGCGGAAGATGGCCGACATCGCCGCCACGGGGGCCTCCGTCGTGGTCACCGCGAATCCGGGGTGCATGCTCCAGCTGGAATGGGGCGCCCGCCGCGCCCGGCTGCCGCTTCGGGTCCGGCATCTCTCGGAGGTGTTAGACGAGGCGCTGGCGTCGCGTCCTGGAGAGGGAAAGGAGGGGGGCGGCCATGGGGCGCTGGGTGATCCCGCCGGAGGTTCACGGGAACGGTCGGTTCCTGATCCCGCGCCGCGATTTCGTCCCGGCCTATCTCAAGACCTATGAGGAGGGCCGGCTGAAAGAGAAAGTGGAGGAGGCCCTTTCCCACCTGGGCCCCTCCTGCCGGGTGTGCCCCCGCCTGTGCAAAGGGGTGAACCGCCTGGCGAACGCGTTCGGGGTCTGCCGCGTGGGGCGCTACGCCCGCGTGGCGAGCGCCTTTCCCCACTTCGGGGAGGAGGATGTGCTGCGCGGATGGCGGGGCTCAGGGACCATCTTCTTCTCGTGGTGCAACTTGCGCTGTGTTTTCTGCATGCCGCCTGACGCAATGATCGTCACCGATCAGGGGATCATGCCGATCCGGGAGATCTTCGAAGCGGGAGAGGATGAGCGCTGGTGGGGGGAAGGGCAGGTTCGATTCCTCCATGGGATGTTGCGCGTCCTCACCCACTCCGCACGGTTCGCCCCGGTCACGAAAGCGTTCCGCCATTTCTTTGAGGGAGAGCTGGTCCACATCCAGCCTGATGGATGCCCGCCGCTCCTCCTCACGCCCAACCATCGCGTGTTCGCTGTCCATCCCTCCAACCCGTCCGCGATCCTGCAGCTTCGAGCGGACCAATTAACCGAAGCGCACCGGTTGATCCTCCCGAAGCGCGGGGTTGAAGGCCGACCCGCGATCCTTGGGACCGTGGATCTTTTCGAGGGGGAGCCCGCCTTCCTTCGCAGGCCCCCGGACCCCCGAGGTTCAC
>JBEPYX010000235.1:0-3991 GCA_041641155.1 Thermoflexus sp. | reverse complement strand
ATGGCAGTCGGATCCGGGATCTGGGCGGTCGAGCTGGCGTTTCAGGGTCGGGGGGATCTGGAGGCCTTCATCGGATAGCGAATCGCCTTCGGGCAAGGGGATCGGCGGATTGAACCAAGATCGATTCCTTAGTATCCGGAATGTCGGAGGGCCAGCGATGGAGCCGAGCCAGCAAAGCCCGTGGACGATCGTGGTGATGGAAGGGGATCAGACGGGACAGGAGTTGCTGGAGGAGGCGCTGCGGGTGCTGGATCCGGGGGTGATCCGGGTGCCCCTCCGGTTCCTGCGGTTCGACCTGAGCCTGGAGAACCGACGGCGCACCCGCAACGGGGTGGTGATCGAGGCGGCGGAGGCCATGAGAGAGACGGGCCTGGGCCTGAAGGCCGCGACGATCACCCCGGAGGACCCTTCCGATGTGGGCAGCCCCAACGCCATCCTCCGGGAACGCATTGACGGCAAAGTCATCCTCCGGGTCGGGCGCCGCATCCCGGGGGTCCGGCCGATCGGCGGGGTGGTGGGGCCAGTGGCCATCGTGCGCATGGCGGTGGAGGACGCCTACAACGCCCGCGAGTGGCGGGAGGGGGAGGATCTGGAGGAGGCTGCCTACCGACTGGACCGCATCACGCGGCGGACATGTCGGGCGGTGGCGGAGTTCGCGTTCTGGTATGCGCGGCGCATCGGGGCCAAGGTCTTCGGAGGGCCCAAATGGACGGTGAGCCGCATCTACGAGGGGATGTTCAAGGAGGAGCTCGACGCGGCGGCCCGCCGGTATCCCGACGTGCGCTACGAGCCCCAGCTGATCGACGCCACCCTGGCCCTGCTCTTCACCCGGGCCGCCGAGCCCTTGGTGATCCCATGCCTCAACCGGGATGGCGACCTGCTGAGCGATCTCGTCTTGCAGATGTTCGGCTCCATCGCCGGCAGCGAGTCCCTGCTGCTCTCATTCGACGATCGCCTGCGGATCCGGACGGTGATGGCGGAGGCCCCCCATGGCACCGCGCCGGCCCTTTACCGCAAGAACATCGCCAACCCGATGGCAATGATCCTGGCCGGGGCGGCCCTGCTGTCATTCATCGAAGACGAACGGGCCCAGCAGGCCAGCCGCGCCATCTACGAGGCCGTTTTCGAGAGCGTCTACGATGGGATCGCCACCGCAGACCTGGGGGGCTCGGCGACCACCACAGAGTTCACCGATGAGGTGATCCGTCGGGTGGTCCGGAAGCTGGAGGTCTGGGATGCGCTCCGGCTCACCGGCGGCACGGTCCCGGGGCCGTCCTCACCCGGGTAAGGCGAGGCGCCAGGCGACCCTCCCTAGCCCACCGGATGTCCCGATGGTTCACCGGTTTGCCCCCCGGATGGCCGCCGGATCGGGGCAAGGCATGTTTTTAATATCCTGGATATCCTGAGGCCGGCGCCGGCTTCACAACGATGCGCCCCCGCATGCGGGGATGGATGCTGCAGAAATACTCGTAAGTCCCCGGCTGGTTGAATGTAAAACGGAAGGAATCCCCTGGGCGCAGCCGCCCGGAGTCGAACACCCCGCTGGGGGATTCCGGGCTCCCGCTGGTCACCGTGTGAGAGGCGGCCTCCTCTTGGTTGATCCACTCCACTGGGGTCCCCACGGTCACCTCCAGCTCGGCGGGTCGAAAGGCGAAATTCCGGAGGATCACCTGGGGCCGGCCTCCGGCTGGGGTAGGGGAAGCGGCCGGCCTGGGGGTCGGCGTAGGGGGCACAACGGCCGGGGTGGGGGTAGCGGGCACGGCCGGCGTCGCACAGGCCATGATCCCGAACCACATGACCACACCGAACACCCAAACCCAACGCGACATCCTCCCCTCCTTTCCCAG
Source organism: Thermoflexus sp. (assembly GCA_041641155.1). Taxonomy (GTDB): domain Bacteria; phylum Chloroflexota; class Anaerolineae; order Thermoflexales; family Thermoflexaceae; genus Thermoflexus. Next base: position 2,144 of record JBEPYX010000235.1, on the reverse strand, counting down.
ATCCGCTCCGGTCTGTTAGGCGCTCAAGCGCCCCTCCTCTAACCCATGCGATGAGCCCTCCGCCTCGCTCGGCGTCCTCCCTTCGGCGAACAATCCTGGGGGGCTGCCGCTGGCCTTTCGGGGGGCGGCTCCCCGGAGCGGCCGGTGTGCTTTCCGAAGAAAAGATACGCAGGGGAAGGACAAACGGATCGCCGAGGTCAGGGCAGCCATTCGCCCCCGCCCGGTTCGGGTTAAAATGGCTCCGAGGCCAATCCATGGGCGCCTCGGCTGTGGATCATCCTCATCGCGGAGGCCGACCGATGCCGACCTTGCTGCTGCGAAACGCGGAGGTTCTGGTGACCATGGATGACGCGCGGCGCCGCATCCCCGGCGGCGGCCTCTTCGCCCGGGACGGGGTGATCGAGCAGGTCGGGCCTACGGCCACCCTCCCTGCCGACGCGGACCTCGTTCTCGACGCCCGGGGGATGGTGGTGATCCCAGGCATGGTCAACACCCACCACCACCTTTATCAAACTCTCACCCGCGTGATCGCGCAGAACGCCAAGCTGTTCGATTGGCTCCGCACCCTCTATCCGATCTGGGCGCGCATGGACGCGGAGGCCGTCTACGTCAGCGCCCTGGTGGGGATGGCGGAGCTTCTCCACTCCGGCTGCACGACCACCAGCGATCACTTGTATCTTTTCCCCAACGGCGCGCGGCTCGACGATGAGATCCGGGCCGCGCAGGAGATCGGGATCCGGTTCCACGCGACCCGCGGCGCCATGTCCCTGGGGGAATCCAGGGGCGGCCTCCCGCCGGACTCGGTGGTCGAGGAGGAGGAGGCGATCCTGAAAGACATGCAACGGGTCATTGAGGCATATCACGATCCCCGGCCCTACGCGATGTGCCGTGTGGCGCTGGCCCCGTGCTCCCCCTTCTCCGTGACCCCCGATCTCATGCGGGAGGCTGCGGCGATGGCCCGCGCTTATGGGGTGATGCTCCACACCCACCTGGCGGAGACGCGGGATGAGGAGGAATACTGCCTCGCCCGCTTCGGCAAGCGGCCGGTGGCGTTCGCCGCCGCGCTGGGATGGGAGGGCCCCGACGTGTGGTTCGCCCACATGGTGCACGTGAACCGGGAGGAGATCGCGCACCTCGCCCAGGCCGGCATGGGCGTTGCCCACTGCCCCAGCTCCAACATGCGCCTGGCATCCGGGGTTGCGCCGATCCGGGCCATGCTGGACCAGGGGGTCAAGGTGGGGCTGGGGGTGGACGGCAGCGCCAGCAACGATTCCTCGCACCTGCTGGCGGAGGTTCGCCAGGCGATGCTCCTCCAGCGGGTGGCCCTGGAGCGGCCCGACGCCCTAACGGCGGAGGAGGCCCTTTGGCTGGCCACCCGGGGTGGCGCGGCGGTCCTGGGGCGGGAGGACATCGGGCAGCTGGCGCCGGGCTATGCGGCGGACTTCGCTGCCTGGCGGCTGGATCGCCTGGACTATGCCGGGGCGCTGCATGATCCCGTGGCCGCCCTCGTGTTCTGCCAGCCCCGCCCAGCGGACCTGGTGGTCGTTCAGGGGAAAGTGATCATCCAAGATAGGCAACTGCTCACGGTCGAGGAGGGGCGCCTGATCGAACGGCATAACCGGATCGCTCGGCGGATCGTGCGGGGGGAGTAAACCGTTCACAGATCGAACCCGGATTGCAGCAGCCGCTCTTTCACGAACGCGATTTCATCCTCCCGGCTCTGCACCTCACCATCCAAGCGGGCCGCCCGCAAGGCTTGCAGCGCCCGCCCGATCGCAGGGCCCGGCGGGACGCCGAGTCGGCGCAGGTCGTCCCCCCGCAAGATCGGCCGGATCCCTCGCCACCGATGGGCATATTGATATAGGTTGTCCCGGGCCCGGCCCGGAGGGGCCACGACCCAGACCACGAACAGGGCCACCAAAGGATAGGGATCGAGGTGCTCGGCGATGGCGCTGGGCTGGAGCGGCTCCCCCAGCCGCTCCAGCTTCCCTTGGACCTCATGCACCCCACGCAGCGCCTCGGCCTCGCGCGCCGGGAAGCGCAACCGATGGATCCCCTGCTCCCGCTGCGCCGGGGTCAGGCGATAGACCAGCAACCCCCAGCCGGCCAGCACCCGCCAGCGCTCCGGCGTCCCCTCCAGCGCC
>JBEPYX010000234.1:0-3994 GCA_041641155.1 Thermoflexus sp. | reverse complement strand
CTGAGCCGGCGGGTGGACGCCAAGATCACCATCAAGCCGGATCTGCGGGAGGCCCCCGAGGCGGCGTCGACCCTCGCCGCGACGGCGTGAGGCAGACCCCATACGTTCGACCGGAGGCCGGGCGATGACGGAACGAATGCCGGCGGTGGTGTTCCAGGGGGAAGGGCGCTGGGCGCTGGAGGAGCGGCCGGTGCCGCATATTCGCAACCCCGACGAGGTGCTCCTGCAGGTGGAGGCGTGCGGGATCTGCGGCACCGATCTGCACATCCTGGAGATCCCCCCAGGCCATCCGGCCACCCCCGGCGTCATCCTGGGGCACGAGGTGATCGGCCGCGTGGTGGAGGTCGGGCCGGCGGTGACCCATTTGCGCCCCGGTGACCGAGTGGCGGTGGCCCCCAATCTCTTCTGCGGCGTTTGCTCCTTTTGCCAGCGTGGCCTGTTCAACCACTGCGAGCAGTTCACCACGCTGGGGATCTTCCTCGACGGGGGCCTGGCGGCCTACGAGGTGGCCCCGGCCCGCGCCCTGTTCCCGATCTCTCATCAGGTCCCCCTGGAGCGGGCGGTTTTCGCGGAGGTGCTTTCCACGGTGGTGTGGGGAACGCTGCAGGCCCGGCTGCATCCCGGGGAGCATGCGGTGGTGCTCGGGTGCGGGCCGGTGGGGTTGCTCTTCCTGCAGATCTTCCGGGCGAGCGGGGCGGGGACCTTGATCGCGGCCGATGTGGCGCCCTTCCGCCTGGCGTTCGCGCGGCGGGTGGGGGCGGACCGGGTGGTGAACCCGCGGGAGGAGGATCTGGAGGCCGTGGTGCGGGAGGCCACCGGGATCGGGGCGGATGTGGTGGTGGACGCGGTGGGGTCGCTGATGGCGACGGCGTTGCGGCTGGCCCGGCCGGGCGGGGTGGTGATCCTCTTCGGCATGAACGCCCAGGCCCGGGCGGAGATCCCCCAGTATGAGATCACCCGCCGGGAGCTCCGGGTGGTGGGCAGCTTCGTGGGCCGCCACACGTTCCCCCTCGCCATCCAGCTGCTGGAGCGCGGCGTGATCCGGCCCGAGGAGCTGGTCACCCACCGCCTGCCCCTCTCCCGGTTCGGGGAGGGGTTGGAGCATCTGCGCCGGGGGGAGGCGGTGAAGGTGATGATGGTGCCGGCGTAGGGCTTCGTCCGTCCGAGGTTCCGCCCGACATCCCCAATTCGGAGGTCCTGCGATGGGCAAGTGGCAGATCCCGCCGGAAGGGGGCCATATGGATCGGCCGACGGGGATCTATTTCCAGAACATGACGGGCAAGCAGGTCATGGAGCGCCTCAAGCAGAACGACCTGATCATCATCCCGGTAGGGGCCACGGAGGCCCACGGCCCCCACGCGCCCTATGGGGAGGACGTCTTCCTGGTCACCCGGATGGCCGAGCAGGTGGCCCTGCGAACGGGGTGCACGGTGAGCCAGCCCCTCTGGTTCGGCTCCCACCCCTACCACCACATGGGGATGCCAGGCACCATCGTGGTGCCTGAAGATGTCTTCGTCGGGATGCTCACCGCCATCATCGCTGGATTCTGGAACGCCGGCTTCCGCAAGCAGATCATCCTCAACGGCCACGGGCAGGAATACGTCATCCCCATCGCCATCCACCGCTTCGCCAAGACCTACAAGGTGCCGGCGATCATTGTCAACGTCAACTGGTATCACGCCATCCCGGATCACTTCAAGCTCAAGTCTGAAGGTGGGCCGTATGAGACCCACTTCATCCACGCGGACGAGGTGGAGACCAGCTGGAGCCTGGCCCTGTTCCCCGAGTTCATCCGGATGGAGGATGCGGTCGACACGGAGCCATATGGCTTCCTGCCCACAGACAGCGAGCACATCGATAAGGCAGGGAACCTGTTGCGCAAGCCCATCGCTTGGTATGCCCAGGTGGGCCTACGGCCCATCGAGGTGAAGGCGTATCAGCCCGGGGTGGTGGGGAAGGCGACCCTGGCCAGCGCGGAGAAGGCGAAGCCCGGCGTGGAACAGCTGCTGGACTACCTGGAGAAGCTGGTGCGGGACATCCTGGAGGCCTTCCCACCGGGCCGGCTGCCACCGCTCGAGGGAGTGACCGAGCGGGAGCGGGAGATGCTGGAGCCCTACCTGAAGATGCCCTTCGAGCCTGGCTGGCGGAGCCTCTATGAGCTGCATTATCCTATGTAGCCGATCTCGCCCCCAGTTCGGGACCCTTCGGGCGTGATCGGGAGGCGGTCGCTGATGGCTCTGGACGGGGAGCGGATCCGCGCGCTGCTCCTTCCGCACGGCTTCGAGCTCATCCCAGAATCCCTGCGGGAGATCCCCGCCCATGGGGCGGTTTTCATCGCCCGGAGGGGCGGCGCGCGAAGGGTGGGATGGATCGGGGAACGCTCCCCGTTCCCGGACCCTCCGCTCATCGCGCCTGGGGCCCTCGACGGGCACCCGGTGCGCCTCTACGCCTGGACCTGGTCGAATTATCGGGCCCTTCAGGGGCTCCTCCCCCTAGCCCCCCGCCGCTGCGACCGGCCGGCTTCCTTCGGGGCGGGGGACCGCCTGGGGATGGCGACGACGGCCCAGATCGCCGTCCTGCGACGTTACCCCGTCTTCCCGGTCCTGGCCCAGCAGTCCCCTCGAGAGCTGGCCCGCACCGGGCGGGACTTCCGGGATGTGTTGCTCACGGCCGCCCTGGGGGTCCTGGAGGCCGGCTATACGGGCACGTTCGGGGCCGATGCCGACCACCTCCAGGAGGAGGGGTCGCTGCGCGCCGCGGCCGAGGCCGGATACTCCCTCTACACCTTCGATCTGCGCCGGGCCCTGGCGCGGGGCCCCCGGCCGCCGGAAGCCCTCTCCCCCCTCGCCCGGGCGGTGATCGCGGAGCTCGCGGGCCGCCGCATCCCTTCCCCTGTCGGCACATACGAACTGGAGGAAGGCCGCTTGACGGCGGCCGCCTGCCTCTACGAAGGGGCGCTGGAGGAGGTGGTGATCCGCGGCGTCGAGATCCTGCAGGCGATGGGGGTGGATGCCGATGTGGAGATCTCGGTGGACGAGACGGAGGCGGAAACCCCACCGGAGGCTCACGCCTTCGTGGTCCGCTACCTGCAGCGCCGTGGGATCGCCCTCTGGAGCCTGGCCCCTCGGTTTCCGGGGATCTTCGAGAAGGCGGTGGATTACGAAGGGGATGTGGAGCGTTTCGCCCGGGCCGTCGCGATCCACCACGCGCTGGCCCGCTCTCTGGGCGGGCATCGCCTGAGCCTGCATTCGGGGAGCGAGAAATTCCGCATCTTCCAGGTGTTCCGGGAGCTCACCGACGGCTCCTTCCACATCAAAACCTCAGGGACGACCTGGCTGCAGGCGGTTCGGGTGGTCGCCCGTTGTCGCCCGGCGCTCTTCGCGGCCCTCTACCGCCTCGCCTGCGCCGCCCTGGAGGACAGCCGCCGGGACTATCCGATCGCCCTGCGGGCCGAGGACCTGCCCCCGGAGCCCCCGGCGGATCCGGAGGCGGCCCTGGCGCACCGGGCCATCCGCCAGCTGTTCCACATCTCCTACGGGGCCCTCCTGGAGCGTTACGGCTCGGAGATCCGGGACGCCCTGGCCCAATATGAGGCGGAGCACTGGGCGGCCGTCGCGGCGAACCTGGAGCGCCACCTGGAGGCCCTGTTCGGATGACGCCGACACATCCTTCGGGGGAGATCGCACGGATGCGCCCGCGCATTGCGATCGTGAACTCCAGCAGCTTCGGCCGCTATTTCCCGGAGCACATGGAGCGGCTGGCTGCGCTGGGGGAGGTGCAGCGGTTGATGGTTCCCCCGGATATCGAGGGCCGCGCGCTGGCGGAGGCGCTGCGGGGCTTCCCCATCCTCATCGTCAGTGTGAGCCCGCGTTTCGGCCCCGAGTTCTTCGCCGCTAAGGACGAGACCTGGCTGATCGCCCGCCACGGCATCGGGGTGGACAACATCCATCTGCCCTCGGCGACCGCCCATGGGGCGTTGGTCACGCGGGTGGCC
>JBEPYX010000233.1:0-3997 GCA_041641155.1 Thermoflexus sp. | reverse complement strand
GTGGATGTAGTCGAAATCCAGGATGGGAACTTGGGTCTGAGCCTGTGCCTGTTCCATCGCTGCTCCACTCATCGTCAAGATAGATGACCGCCTCGACATCGCGCCCGTCGGGGAGCCAAACCGGGAGGATCGGGAACCTCATCGAACCCCGCTTCCCGCCGCGCCGCCGGAAAGGCGCGGGAGGGAAGAAGGATCCATCTGGGGGCTTGACCCATGCCGGGTCACCAGGCCGATCCATCCCGGATCAGGGAATACTCCGTAGGGGCAAGGTCGCTCTCGACACCTTACCGCCCACAAGCCCCCAGGGGAAATCCAACGCGTCACCCCGGATTCCGGATGCGCTCTGGTGATTTTCGAGGTCGATGCCTGAAGCGGCTGAAGCAGTTTTATTATATCTGGTCTCCGCAGATCCGTCAACGCTCCGACGTGGGCTTCGGCCGGGCGTTCGCCCGGTCCGCCGGACGCCCTTTTGAACGCGCGGATCCCCGAGTCCGGAGTGCGCGCCTCCCGGCGCGACGCACCGGCGGCTCGGGCGAGCCGTCCTCCCAAAACGATTCCCCCCCAGGCGCTACTTCAACGTCCACCCGATCAGCCCCCGGATGTAGTAGCGCTGGAGCAGCGCGAAGACCAGGATCGGCACGCCCATGGTGAGGATCGAGGCGGCCGTCAGCACACCCCAGTCGATGTGATACTGTCCCCGCAGGAGCGGGATGCGCTGGGTGGCCAACAGCTTGTCCGGATCGTAGATCAGGATCAGCGCCATGAAGAAATCGTTCCAGGCCCAAGTGAGCTGCAGGGCGGCCGCCGAGGCCAGGCCCGGCACGCTGAGGGGCAACACGATGCGGGTGAAGATCTGGAACCGGCTCGCCCCGTCCAGGCTCGCCGCCTCCTCGATCTCCGGCGGCAGGGTCGAGAAATAGTTCCGCAAGAAGAGGATGACCCAGGGCAGCGCCCAGGCGGTGTGCACCAGGATCAGGCCGAGGTAGTGGTTGATCAGCCCCAGGTCCCGGAGGAGCCGGAAGAGGGGGACGGCCACCATCTGCTGGGGGATGGCCATCAACAACACGATCAGCAAAAAGAGCGGGTCCCGAAGCGGGAAGGGGAAGCGCAACAGCGCGTAAGCGGCCATCGCCCCGATGAGAAGGGGCAGCACCGTGGCGGGGATCACCACGATCAGCGAGTTGCGGATCCCCTGCCCGATGGGGGCCGTGGGGTGGTCCCAGGCCTTGAGGAAATTGTCCAGGGAGATCGTGAAGGAGGAGAACTGCCACCACCCGTGGATCAGCTCGCTCTGGGGGCGCAGGGCGCTCATGAGGATGCCGACGAAGGGGATGATCCAGACCAGCCCGATCCCCCATGCCAGAACGTTCCGCCCCAGCTCACGCCACCATCGCCGCATGGCCGTTCACTCCGAAGATCGCACCGTGCGCACGAACCAGAGGCCGACGACCAGGGTGAAGAGGGTCAGCAGGGTGGCTACCGTCGCCGCCCGATGGAAATCCAGGGCGCGGAAGGCGTAGAAATACATTTGCAAAGCGAGGACCATCGTGGCCCCGCCTGGACCCCCCAGGGTCGCCGTGTAGACGATGTCGAAGATCTTCAATTCCCACAGGATCGTCATGGCCACGATCACCGTTGTGACCGGCCGGAGGCTGGGGACCGTGATATACCAGAACTGCTGAAGGGGGCCGGCCCCGTCCACCGCCGCCGCCTCGTAGTAATCCTGGGGGATGGTCGCCAGGCCCGCGCTGTAGAGGATCATGCTGAAGCCGACCCAGAGCCAGACGGATCCCAGGATCAGCGCGAGCAGCGCCGTCTCCGGGTAGGCGGTCCAGCTCCGCCCCAGCCCCTCCAGCCCCACCGACCGCATGAGCGCCGTCACGATCCCCGCGTTCTCATCGAACAGGAAGCGGATGATCACCCCGCCCACGATCATCGGCGTGACCATCCCCAGGAAGATGATGGATTTCAGGAACGTCGCCCCGCGGGCCCGGTCCAGCAGCACCGCCAGGATGAGGCCCAACCCCACGGTCAGCGGGAGATGGAGCAGGATCCACACCGCATTGTGGATGAGCGAGCCCCAGGGGGGCGGCCCTGGGGGGAATCCCTCCAGGTTGAACGTGTCGGGGTCGGAGAGGATGCGGACGAAATTCCGCAAGCCCACGAAGGCGCCCCGTTGATCGGTGACGCTGAGGATGATGGTTTGCAGGGCTGGGAGGATAATGAGGAAGAAGATCAAAAGCAAAGCAGGGGCGGTGAAGCCCCAGAAGCCCGCCCAGCGTCCGATCCGCCGCCACCATCGCCGCGCGCGCATCTTCCCGCGCTCCTTTCCTCACAGAACAAGATGCCCTCATCCGCGCTGCCCCACCCGGAGGCTTGGGCGGGGCCCCTGCGTCCCGCCCAAGCCTGAGCGCACGCTCACGCGGTTCCCGGCGGCCGCGTCGGCCCTCCCGCCCTAGGATCAAAGGCGGAAGGGGCCAGCGAACGCCCGATGGCCGGGGCTACCGGGTGGGGAAACGGGAATCCAGGGTGCGGAGCACGTTGTCCAGCGCCTGCGGCCGGACCCAGAGGAGCTTCATCTGGTCCCAGAACAGACGCTGCCAGTCCCCACCCACGGCGTCGTCCAGGTCGGGCACCGTGGGGCGCTCGATCTTCGCCAGGGCCTCCGCCAGGGCGCGGTCGGCCGGCGGGTATACCTCAGGGGAGATGTCCTTGCGGCTGGCCAGCTTGCCGCCCTGCTTGGCCCGGATCTCCATCCCCTCCTTGCCGATCATGAAGGCGATGAGCTGCTTGGCTGCCTCCACGTTCTCGCTGTATTTGGGGATGAAGGCCCAATCCGTGCCGCCTACCACCCCGCGCGCCCCGGGCAAGGGGAACACGCCCAGATCGTTCGGGTCCTTCACCATCCCGGTCAGCCAGTTCCCCATGAAGAACAGGCCATACTCCTCATTCCACCATAGGTCAACGGCCTGGGTCCACTCCACAGGGTCGCTGAAGTATTTGCCGAGCAGGGGCACCAGGCGCTCAGCGAAGATGGTACGGACCTGGGGGTCGGTGAAGCGGACCTTGCCGGCGATCAGGTTCTCCTGCAGCTCCGGCCCGCCGAAGGTGATCAGGAAATGCTCCACGACGTCCCCCACCGGCCAACCCACCCCGTCGCCGGTGATGATGGCCTTCTTGATGCCGGGGATCTTGGAGATCTGATCCAGCAGGGCCAGGAACTCCTCCCAAGTGGCCGGCGGCTTGAGGTTGTGCTTCTGGAAGAAGGACTTCTTATACCAGAAGCCGGGCTTGACCCACAGGACGTAGGGGACCGCGTAGACCCGGCCGTCCACCACGCTGGGCTGGAGCACGAACTGGTTCGCCTCCTTCTGCCATAGATCCGTGAGGTCCACCGCGTGATCCTTGTTCTCCCGCACCCACCAGTCCCACATGAAGATCACGTCGCCCGGCGCCTGCTTGGCTTCGAACTGAGGGGGCAGGACCTGGGAGAGGTCCTCCGCGCGGTAGATGCGATAGCGGATCTGGACGCCCAACTTCTGCTCCGCCGCCCGCAGGACCGGGAGGAACTGGTCCATCTCCGCGCCCGCCCAGGGGCCGATGACGGTGAGGGTGGGGATCACCTTGGTGACCTCGACGGTCTTCTCCACCGTCCGCTCCACCACGCGCGTCTCCACGACCCGCTCGGGGGTCGGCGTGGCCGCCGGCACGCAGGCGCCCGCGGCCAGCATCAGGACGACCAAGGCGAGGCCGATGCGTTTCATGGTCCACCTCCTACTCTCTCGGATTGGAGGAACACATCGGCGAGGATCTGACCCGTTGTTGACTTTAAGTTTACAGTCTTTTCGGAGTTTTCATGGAGAGGCGACATTCGCCGATTCCTGCCTTCGGCCCCCGCCCGCACCGGGATCCGGCTCGATTTGCGACCGCCTGGGATCCTCCCTAGACTGAGGGGAGATGGATGGACCTCCCCCCGCATCCACCTCAGTCGGGAGGC
>JBEPYX010000232.1:0-3999 GCA_041641155.1 Thermoflexus sp. | reverse complement strand
GTGATCCTCGAGGAATCCGCCCTCGAGCGTCTGCGGGAGGAGATGCGGGCCCGGGGATACTACCCCACCGAGGTGCCTGGGGAAACGAGCCGATTGCGCGGATATGGTGTATGATCATCAATAGAGTCCTATGGGGGCATAGGGTGTTGCCTTCCTCGCGGGGGAAGGTTCGACGTTTGAATCCCAGGAGGCGGCGATGGCGGAAGAGATCATGCGGGGGGAGACGGCCCCCATCGAGGCCCCGGTGGTGGCGCTGACTGAAGAGGCCGCGCGGCGGCTGCGCCAGATCATGGCGGAGAAGAACCTGGAGGGATACTTCCTCCGCGTGTTCGTCGCCGGCGGGGGATGCGCTGGGCTCCGGTATGGGATGGGGTTCGAGGCCCAGCCGGAGGAGGAGGATCACCGGCTCGAAAGCCACGGGATCCGCATCCTGGTGGATCCCATCAGCGCGATGTATCTCTGGGGCTCGACCATTGACTACGTGGACGCGCTGATGGGGGGCGGCTTTCAGATCCACAACCCGAACGCCCTCGCCACCTGTGGGTGCGGCCACTCCTTCCGCACCCAGGGGGGCGCCGCGCCCGCCAGCGGGGGATGCGCTTGCTCCTGAGGATTTTTGCTTTTTAGGCAGAAGCGGGGCGGGCCAAGGGCCCGCCCTCCAAGGGCACCGAACCAGCGTCCGATCGGCTACCCCTCTTTCTGACGGACCACCGCGCCGAGCCGCTCGGCCGCGGCGCGGATCAAGCGCTCCCGCAGCCCCGCGACCTCGCGGTCCGTGAGGGTGCGATCCTCCGCCTGATAGAACACCGTGAAGGCCAGGCTCCGGTGGCCCGGCGGGATGGGGTCCCCCTGGTAGACGTCGAAGAGGCGCACCTCGCGGACCAGGGGAGCGCCGGCCTCGCGGAGCACCGCCGCCAGGGCCGCGGCCGGGACGTGCTCCGGGACGATGAAGGCCAGGTCCTCCACCACAGGGGGCACGCGGGGCACCGCCTCGAACGCGTGCGCCAGGGGGGTCAGCACCTGCAACGCCTCCAGATCCAGTTCGGCCACCAGGACCGGCTGATCGGGCAGTTCCCAGGCCCGGCGCACCTGCGGATGCAGTTCCCCTAGGATCCCCAGGGAGCGCCCACTGGCCTTCACCTCGGCCCCGCGCCCCGGGTGCAGGGTGGGATGTTCCGCCCGCTCGAACACCGCATCCGAGATGTGCAGCCGCTCCAGCAGGGCCTCCACGATCCCTTTCAAGTCGAAGAAATCCATCCGCCCGCGATCCACCGGCAGCCACGAGGCTGGATCTCGCGGCCCGGTTATGGCGATGCCCACCCGCCGCGGCTCCTCCGGGAGAAGGGCGTCGGGGCGGGGGAGGAACACCTTGCCCACCTCGAAGATCGCCACCCGCTCCCGGAAGCGCAGGTTCGCCGCCAGGGTGCGGAGCAGGCCTGGGAGCAGGGTGTGGCGGAGCACGGTGCGCTCCTCGCTGATCGGGTTGATCAGCCGGATGTAGGGGATGGCGGTGTAGGGGTTCGCCGTCCCCGGAGGGGAGAGGCGGGCTTCCTCATCGGGGTGGATCAGGGCGTAGGTGATTACCTCCTGGAGCCCGCAGGCCACCAGGATGTCCCGCACGCGCTCCTCGAAGGTCCATGCGGGGTTCCCCCGCTGCGGCGGCAGTGGGTCCCGCAGGCGGGTCTCCGGGATCCGATCGTAGCCCCAGATGCGGGCGATCTCCTCGATGAGGTCCTCGGGTCGATGGCAATCCAGCCGATAGTCCGGCACCGTCACCCGCCAGACGGATGGCGGCTGCGGACGGCGCGCCCGGCGGCGGGGGACAGCGACCGGCTCCACCTGGAACTCGAGGGAGCGGAGGATCCGCTCGACCTGGCGGGGCGGGATGGAGAAGCCCAGGACGCGCTCAATGGCCTCGGCGGAGAGGGGGATCACGACCCGCCGGGCTTTCCGAGGATAGGCGTCGGCGAGGCCCCGGGCCACGCGGCCGCCTGCCCACTGCTGCATAAGCGCAGCCGCGCGCTGGGCGGCGGGCACGGTGAGGGCAGGGTGGATCCCCCGGCCGAAACGGGCGCTGGCCTCGCTGGGGAGCCGGTGACGGGCGGCGGTGCGACGGATGGAGACGAAATCGAAATTCGCCGATTCCAAGAGGACGACGCGGGTGGTCTCAGTGACCTCGGTCTCGGCCCCGCCCATCACCCCGGCGATCGCGATGGGGCCGGCCTCGTCGCAGATCAGGAGGTCCTCCGGATCCAGCGCCCGGTCCACCCCGTCCAGGGTGCGGAGCGACTCCCCGGGCCGGGCGCGGCGGACGATGATGGTCGGCCGGCGGCCTCCCGCGCGCTCCACCAGTCGATCGTAGTCGAAGGCGTGGAGCGGCTGGCCCCACTCCAGCATTACGTAATTGGTGATGTCCACAATATTGTTGATGGGGCGGAGCCCACACAGTCGCAGCCGCCACTGCATCCAGTAGGGGGATGGGCTGATGCGTACCTCCTGGATGACCATCGCCGAATAGCGCGGGCAGCCCTGGGGGTCCTCAATGCGGATCCCCACGAGGCGGCGGACGGACGGGCCCAGTGCCTTCACGGATGGCGAGGGGCGGCGAAGGCGCCGGCCGGTGAGGGCGGCCACCTCCCGCGCGACCCCAATGATGGAGAAGGCGTGGGCCAGGTTGGGGGTGAGGTCAATGTCCAGGACGACGTCGCCCATATAATCCGCCAGGGGCATTCCCACCGGGGCCTCCGGGTCCAGCAGGAGGATCCCTTCGTGGTCCTCCGAAATCCCCAGCTCCTTCTCGGAGCAGACCATGGCGTCCGAATAGATCCCCCGGATGGTCCGCCCCTGGAGGGTCATCTTCACCCAGCCGGGCTGATGTCCGTCGTAGAGGGTCGCCCCCTCCAGGGCGAAGGCCACCTTCAGCGGGCGCTCCGGAGGACGCTCCAGGAAGGGGAAGAGGTTGGGGGCGCCGGTCACCACCACCTTTGGCTCCCCGCGGCCGTAATCCACCGTGGCCAGGAGCAGGCGATCGGCGTTGGGGTGGCGCTCGACCCGCAGGATCTGCCCGACGACGATGCGCTCTCGGTCCCACTCCAGGGGCGCGCCGGGGACCCCGAACCGCTCGATAGCGGCCACCTCCAGGCCGGCCATGGTCAGCCGCTCCGCCAGCTCCTCCGGTGGGAGATCCACCTTCACATACTCCTGTAGCCAGCGCATCGGAACCCGCATCGCGCATCCCTCCGGCGGATGTCTCGCAGCGGGCGCTTCATGCCCGTCTTTCACCCGAACTGCTCCAAGAAGCGCAGATCGTTGGCCCAGAAGTATCGGATGTCGTCAATGCGATGTTTGAGCATGGTGATCCGCTGCGGCCCCATCCCGAAGGCGAAGCCGGTGAAGCGGCGTGGGTCATAGCCGCCGTTCTGCAGCACCACCGGGTGCACCATCCCAGCCCCAGCGATCTCCAGCCATCCCGTGTGTTTGCACACCCGACAGCCGCGCCCTTCGCACAGGATGCAATCAATGTCCACCTCCACGCTGGGTTCGGTGAACGGGAAATAGGAAGCGCGGAAGCGGACCTTGCGTTCGGGCCCGAACATGCGGCGGGCGAAGTCGGTGAAGGTGCCCTTAAGGTCGCTCAGGGTGACCCGCTCGCCCACCGCCAACCCCTCCACCTGGTGGAACATGATCTCAGAGCGGGCGGTGATCTGCTCGTAACGGTAGCACATCCCGGGGAGGATCACCCGCACCGGCTCGGGGGAGAAGGCCCGCATGGCGTGGATCTGACCCGGGGAGGTGTGGGTGCGCAGGATCACCCCTTCGCGGTCGGTGTAGAAGGTGCTCCACATATCCCGGGCCGGATGGTGGGGCGGGATGTTCAGCAGTTGGAAATTGTATTCGTCCGTCTCCACGTCGCGGCTGGTGAAGACCTGGAAGCCCATCTCGGCGAAGATGGCCACGATCTCCCGCAGGGTCTGGGTGGCCGGATGCAACCGGCCGGCA
>JBEPYX010000231.1:0-4001 GCA_041641155.1 Thermoflexus sp. | reverse complement strand
AGCTGAGCGATGAACACCGCATGGTGCAGCGGATGGTCCGCGAGTTCGCCGAGCGGGAGGTCCGGCCGGTGATCAAGGAGCACGACCGAGCCCAGAAGCCGATCCCCTGGCTTTTCGAGCGGATGGCCGCCTTGGGGCTTCTGGGGATCTGCATCCCGGTGAAGTACGGCGGCGCCGGCATGGATTACATCTCCCTGGGCCTGGCCTGCGAGGAGCTGGAGCGCATCGACAGTTCGCTGCGCGTGGTGATGTCGGTGCACGTCGCCCTCAATTCCCTCTCCCTCCTTCAGTGGGGGACCGAGGAGCAGAAGCGGCGCTACCTCGTTCCCCAGGCGAGGGGGGAGCGGATCGCTGCCTACGCCCTCACCGAGCCCGGCGCCGGGTCCGACGCCGCCGCGATCCGCACGACGGCGAAGCGCCAGGGCGATGTCTACATCCTGAACGGGGAGAAGACCTGGATCAGCCTGGCCGACCTCGCGGATCATTTCCTGGTGATCGCCAAGACGGATCCCGAGAAAGGCCACCGGGGGATGTCGGCCTTCATCGTGGAGCGATCGTTCCAGGGCGTCAAAACCGGCACCATCCACGGCAAACTGGGGGTCCGCGCCGGCAACACAGGGTGGATCGTCTTTGAGAACACGCCGGTGCCGGCGGAGAACCGGCTGGGGGAGGAGGGGGAGGGGTTCTATATCGCGATGTCCGCCCTGGACAACGGCCGCTACACGGTGGCCGCGGGGGCCACGGGGCTGATCCGGGCCTGCCTGGAGGCCTCGGTGAAATACGCCAACGAGCGCATGACCTTCGGCCGGCGCATCGGGGAACACCAGCTGGTCCAGGAGATGATCGCCAAGATGGCCGCCAACTACGAGATCGCCCGCCTGCTATACCTGCGGGCCGGCTGGATGAAGAACATGGGGCTGCGTAACACCCGCGAGACCAGCCTGGCGAAATGGTTCGCCACTGAGGCGGCGGTCCAGGCCGCCCTGGACGCGATCCAGATCCACGGGGCCTATGGATACAGCGACGAGTACGACGTCGAGCGCTACCTGCGCAACGCGAAGGGCGAGGTGATCTACGAGGGAACCAGCCAGATCCACACCATCCTGCAGGCGGAATACGCCCTGGGCTATCGCAAGGACCGCCCCCTGCGCTGCGAGCTGCCCGCCTACGACCCGGAGGTCTGGCGGGCGGAACCTGCGCTGGCCTGAACACGCCCTGAACGCCTCTGGAGAGGATCGAGGGCGGAGGGAGCGGGCCTTCCCTGGGGAGCCTCACACCGCGGGAGGTTGTCTATGCACATCGTGGTGCTCATCAAGCAGACCCCCGATACGACGGCCGCCCTGACGGTGGACGCGTCGGGGCGTATCTCTTGGGGCGATGCCCCGCTGATCGTCAACCCGTGGGATGAGTTCGCCGTCGAGGAGTCCCTGCGGCTGAAGGAGCGGTTCGGGGGGAAGGTCACGGTCCTCACGATGGGCCCCGAATCGGCGAAGGAGGCGCTGAAGCAGGCGGTGGCCATGGGGTGCGATGAGGCGATCCTGTTGCACGACCCCGCCTTCGAGGGCTCCGACGCGGTGGTCACCGCCACCATCCTGGCGGCGGCGATCCGTAAGCTGGGCGCGGTGGATCTCGTCTTCATGGGCAAGGAGAGCGTAGACGGGAACTCCGCCCAAGTTCCTCCGGCCCTCGCCCGGCGCCTCGGCTGGCCCCTCCTGGCCTACGTGGGGAAGATCCGCGAGATCGACCCGGCGGCGAGGACGATTGTGGTGGAGCGGATCCTGGAGGAGGGCCGACAGGTGGTGCGATCCCCTCTCCCGGCCGTCCTCAGCGCGATGCAGATGAACGAGCCCCGCTATCCCTCCTTCATGGGCATCCGCAGGGCCGCCCGGATGCAGATCCCGATCTGGACCGCGGCCGATCTGGGGCTGGCGCCGGAGCAGGTGGGGGCCGCGGCCTCAGCGGCCCGCTGGCCGGCCGTCTTCGCCCCGCCCCGGCAGGAGGTCCAGTGCGAGTTCATCCAGGGGGAATCCCCGGAGGAGATCGCCCGTATCCTCGTGGATCGGTTGCTGGCCGAGAAGGTGTTGTGAAGGGGAGCGGGTCGCGCGGCGTTGGATCGGCGATCGGAGCTTCCAATCCCGGAGGATACCCATGAGCGGCGTCTGGATCTGGCTGGAGCAATCTCAGGGGAAGATCCCCTCGATCGCCTGGGAGGCCATGGGGGTGGCTCGGCGGCTGGCGGACGCGTTGGGGGATGGGGTGACCGCCGTGCTGCTCGGGGAGGGCGTGGCCGCGGCGGCGGAGGAGGCGATCGCCATGGGCGCCGACGTCGTCCAGGTGGTCGAGCACCCGGCGCTGGCGGATTTCCGCTTCGAACCCTATCTCTCCGTGCTCGCCCGCCTGGCGCGGGCGGGCCAGCCCCAGGCCTTTCTCATGGGGTCCACCGCCCGCGGTCGCGAGCTGGCGGGAGGGCTGGCGGCCGAGCTGGGGACGGCCGCGCTGGTGGATGCGATGGAGGTCTCCGTCGAGGACGGCCGCATCCTCGTGGTTCGGCCGATCTATGAGGGCAAGCTGTTCGCCCGCACGTACGTGGACCGCTCCCCGGCCATCCTGACCATCCGGGGGCGGGCCTTCCCTAAACCCGAGCCGGATCCGGGGCGGCGGGGGGAGATCCAGCAGGTCTCCGTCGAGTTGGACCCCTCAGCGTTCCCCACCGAGGTGCTGGAGTGGATCCGGGAGGCGGAGGGGGAGGTGAACCTGAGCGAGGCGCGCATCGTGGTAGGAGGCGGGCGCGGGGTAGGCGGCCCCGAGGGCTTCGCCCCCCTGCGGGAGCTGGCTCGGGCGCTGGGGGCCGCGCTGGGGGCCACCCGGGCCGTGGTGGATGCAGGGTGGATCCCCTATAAGTATCAGGTGGGCCAGACGGGCAAGACCATCAGCCCCGATCTCTACATCGCCTGTGGGATCTCAGGGGCCATCCAGCATCTCTCCGGTCTGCGTGGGGTCAAGGTCATCGTAGCCATCAACAAGGACCCGGAGGCGCCGATCTTCCGGGTCGCCCGCTATGGGGTAGTGGGGGACCTCTTCCAGATCGTCCCCGCCCTCACGGCGGAGCTGCGACGCCGTGGGCTGGCGAAGGAGTGAGCGCTTCTCCCGCCCCGGAGGGCCATCCTCCAAGGGCGCGTCTCCCGGCGACGCGCCGAGCCGGCGGCTGGGGAGCGCCGCCCTCCGAAAACGATTCTGCCCCCGCAACGGAAGCGATCGCGACTCGAAGCGGGCGTCGGCCTCGCAGCGAATCGATGGAAGGGATCCCCGAAAGGCAGAGGGTCTGCGATTTCGCAAAAGTCCTGCTGGCCTCCAGGGCTGCGGCGTCATCAACGCCTCGGGGGGCGCGTCCTCCGCGCTGTGAGCTCGCCTTTGACAAGCTTCACGGTATCGAGGGCGATCGTCAAGGCGAACCCCGCCAGCACCGTGGCCAAGATCCCCAAAAGGGCTGCGTACGGGATGGCCCCAAGGATCCTTGTGGCCCCTCCGCCGGCCGCCAGCAGGGTGAGCCACGCGTAGTCCATCCATACGTGGCTCCCATACATCGCCACGAGCCCCCTCAGGCCCAGCCGGGCTGATTCCTCGATCAGCGGGTGGCCGACGGTGAGCCACCAGGCCAGGAAGTAAGCGTTCAACCCCGTGAGGGTGATCCCGACGAGGAGGGCTTCCAGCGGCCCTGAGATGGCAAAACCTCGAGGGGAGCCGCCCCCGTTCAGGATGGCGACGGCGTCGCGGAGGAGCCCTTGGGAGAAAAACAGGAGAAACCCGACGATGACCGCGTTCATGGGAATTCTCAGCCAGTCCAGAGCCCCCCGCCATAGGCCGGTAAACCGGTGGAGGATCACAACGTAGGGAAGCTCCACCAGGGTATGCCCCAGGGCGACCAGGAAGCCGCCCAGCGGGCCGAGCAGAGCGCCCGCGGCGACAGCGGAGGCGGAAAGGGGTCCCGGGCTCAGGGCACC
>JBEPYX010000230.1:0-4003 GCA_041641155.1 Thermoflexus sp. | reverse complement strand
AGGAGGACCTCAGCCGGGGCGATTACACCGCCAGCGAGGATGACAATGTGCTGGTCCAGGGCGTGGCCAACGATCGCTACGCGCTGGGCTACTTCGGCCTCGCCTATTACCTCGAGAATCAAGATAAACTGAAGGCCCTGGCGATCGATAACGGGAAAGGATGCGTCCTGCCCTCCGAGGAGACGGTGCGCGATGGGACCTATCAGCCCCTCTCGCGCCCCCTCTTTATCTACATCAATCGGAAGTCGGCGGACCGGCCGGAGGTAGAGGCCTTCGTCCGGTTCTATCTGACGCAGGGCCCGACCCTGGTGAAGCAGGTGGGCTACATCCCGCTCCCCGATGCGGTCTATCCGCTGGCGCTGAAGCGCTTCGAGGCCCGCAAAGTGGGCACCGTTTTGAAGGGGGAGGCCCCCGTCGGGGTACGCATGGAGGATCTGCTGAAGATGGAGCAATAATCCGTTGAAGTCCCGCCTTTCGGAGGGCGGCTCTGGTGAGCCGCCCTCCGAAAGCGATCCAGCTCCTGCAGAGGAGGTGATCCCAGCCCGAAGATGGCGCAGGCCTCCCGGCGGATGGATAGGGCAACCCGCGAACGGCTCGAGGTCTGCGACTTCACAAGAGATCTGGTGGGGTGCGGGACGCCTGCGATGGGCTGCACCCCAAGCGCTTATAATATAGTGGTGCGGCCGCTCCGTTCGGCGGCCGTTCGTGAACCGGTGTGGGCCGTGAACGCGGGGAGGCGACCGGAGCGGATGTCGGCATGGGGCTGACCACCCGTTCGATGGCGGAGGTCTACGCAGCGCGTTTTCAGCGGGGGATGGCCGCCCGCTGGCGGGAGCTGGGGGAGCTGGCCATCCAAGCGGTCCTCTTCTTTGCCGCCATGGTCTCCGTCTTCACCACGATGGGCATCGTAGCCGTCCTGGCGGTGGAAGCGATCCCCTTCTTCCAGCGGGTCTCTCTGATCGAGTTCCTCACCGATCCTCAATGGACGCCTCTGTTTGCCCAGAAGCATTTCGGGATCATGCCGCTGGTGGTGGGGACCTTCCTCACATCGGCGGTCGCTCTGGCCCTGGCGATGCCAGTGGGGTTGCTGAGCGCTGTTTACCTCAGCGAATATGCCCCGAGCCGGGTCCGCGCGATCCTCAAGCCCGCCCTGGAGGTCCTGGCCGGGATCCCGACGGTCGTCTACGGCTACTTCGCCCTCCTGTTCGTCACGCCGCTGCTGAAACGGATCATCCCGGGCCTGGAGACCTTCAACGCCCTGAGCGCGGGCTTAACGATGGGGGTGATGATCATCCCGCTGATCTCCTCTCTCAGCGAGGATGCCCTCTACGCAGTGCCGACCTCCCTGCGGGAGGCCGCCTACGCCCTGGGGGCGACGCGTCTGGAGGTCGCGGTGCGGGTGGTGATCCCAGCAGCGCTCTCGGGTATCGTGGCCTCTTTCATCCTCGCCGCTTCCCGGGCGATCGGGGAGACCATGATCGTGGCCATCGCTGCCGGCCAGCGCCCCATTCTGACCCTGGATCCGCGGCGGGCGATCGAGACGATGACCGCTTACATCGTCCAGGTCAGCCTGGGGGATGTCCCGCACGGCACCCTGGAGTTTCGCACCATCTTCGCTGTGGGGTTGGTGCTGTTCTTGCTCACGCTGGCCCTCAACCTGCTGGCCATTCGCATCATCGAGCGGTATCGGGAGGTCTACCGGTAGATGGGCTCCCGCCTTCGAGAGGGAGGCGGGGGAAGCCTGCGTGGGAGGGGTAGATGCGATGGAGCGGCGACGCCGGCGGGAGATCGTCGGTAGGGTTTTTGAATGGATCGCCCTGGGGGCCACGCTCTTCGGGTTGGTGGTCCTTGCTCTCTTGCTGTTCGATGTCGCCCGCCGTGGGCTTGGGGTGCTGTCGTGGTCGTTCCTCACCCGTTATCCCTCCCGCTTCCCGGAGCAGGCGGGGATCCGCTCGGCCCTTCTGGGCACCCTCTGGGTGATGGGCCTGACAGCGCTGTTCGCGGTCCCCTTGGGGGTAGCCGCGGCGATCTACCTGGAGGAGTACGCCCCCCGCAACCGGTTGACCCGCCTGATTGAACTCAACATCAACAACCTGGCCGGGGTGCCTTCGATCATCTACGGCCTGCTGGGCCTGGAGCTCTTCGTGCGCAGCCTGCGCCTGGAGCGCAGCATCCTGGCGGGGGCGCTGACCCTGAGCCTCCTCATCCTGCCCATCCTGATCACCGCCTCGCGGGAGGCGTTGCGGGCGGTCCCCATGAGCCTGCGGGAGGCGGCCTTCGCCCTCGGGGCGACGCGGTGGCAGGTGATCCGGCATCAGGTGCTGCCCGTGGCCTTTCCCGGGATCCTCACCGGGATGATCCTCGCCCTCTCGCGGGCGATCGGGGAGAGCGCGCCCCTCATCACCATCGGGGCCTTGACCTTCATCGCCTTCGATCCGAGGGGCCCCCTCGATCCGTTCACGGTGCTTCCCATCCAGATCTTCAACTGGGTCTCTCGGCCTCAGGCGGGCTTCCACACTCGCGCCGCTGGGGCCATCCTGGTGTTGCTGACAGTGTTGCTCTCGATGAACAGCCTGGCCATCTACCTGCGCAACCGCCTGCAGCGGCGATATCGCTGGTGACCGATGGAGGGGAAGACGGGGATGGAGGAGATCGTCCTCGAGGCCCAGGACCTCACGGTCTATTACGACGGCCGGCCGGCGATCGAGGGGATCCACCTAAAGATCCCCCGCTGCCGGATCACAGCGATCATCGGCCCCTCCGGGTGCGGCAAGAGCACCCTGTTGCGCTGCTTCAACCGCATGAACGACCTCATCCCCTCCGCCCGGGTCGTCGGGCGGGTTCTCTTTGAGGGCATCGATCTCTACGGCCCCGATGTGGATGTGGTGGAGGTGCGACGGCGCATCGGGATGGTCTTCCAGAAACCGAACCCGTTCCCTAAGAGCATCTACGAGAACGTGGCCTTCGGCCCGCGCATCCAGGGGATCCGGGATCGGCGGAGGCTGGACGAGATCGTGGAGCGGTGCCTGCAAGCAGCGGCCCTGTGGGACGAGGTGAAGGACAAGCTCCATCAAAATGCCCTCACCCTCTCCGGCGGGCAGCAGCAGCGCCTGTGCATCGCCCGCGCCCTGGCCACCGAGCCGGAGGTGCTGTTGATGGACGAGCCCGCCTCCGCTTTGGACCCTATCGCCACCATGAAGATCGAGGACCTGATGCGCGAGCTGGCCCGGCGGTATACGATCGTGATCGTCACCCACAACATGCAGCAGGCCGCCCGGGTCAGCGATTACACGGCCTTCATGCTCGCCGGGGAGGACCGGGTGGGCCGGCTCATCGAGTTCGGGCCGACCCAGCAGATCTTCACCCGCCCGCGGGATCGGCGGACGGAGGATTACATCACCGGGCGGTTCGGATGAGACTGCCATGGGATACCGAAAGTGGCGTGTGCTGGTCATCTGCACCGGAAACTCAGCCCGGAGCCAGATGGCGGAGGGGCTGATCCGCGCCGTGCTGGGGGATCGGGTGGAGGTCTTCTCCGCGGGCACGCATCCCGCCGGCTTCGTGCACCCCTTCGCGATCCAGGCGATGCGGGAGATCGGAATCGACATCTCCGGCCATCGCAGCAAGTCCCTGGCGGAGTTCCTCGGCCAGCCCTTCGATCTGGTCCTCACGGTTTGCGATGACGCCGCCGAGGAATGCCCGATCTGGCCCGGCCAGGGGGAGCAGATGCACATCGGGTATCCGGATCCCGGGCGATGGGCGTGGGATGAAGAGGGGATGCTGGAGGCGTTCCGCGCCGTCCGGGACCGCATGCGCGCGGAGCTGGTGCCGATCCTGCAGCGTTGGATCGAGGGCCGGGAGCGGGAAGGGGCGCGGTAAGAGGCGGGGGGATGAGGGCGACGCCCGCCTGAGGCTCCATTCCCCGAGCGCATCCGTCGAGGAGGGTAAGCATCTTTGAGGGAGCCAGCGGGGAGGGGAGACAGCGCTACCAGGGATAGCGAGG
>JBEPYX010000229.1:0-4020 GCA_041641155.1 Thermoflexus sp. | reverse complement strand
CCCCAGGGGGACCAAGGTCACCTGCAGGTAGGGCTCCGGGATCAGCCCAGCCGCCCGCTCCGGCCACTCCAAGGCGACGATGGCTGGCTCGGCGAACAGATCCCATAACCCGAGGGCCCACGCCTCCCCCGGTTCCTCCAGCCGGTAGAGATCCACGTGGAAGAACCGACCGCCCTCGGGCAACGGGTACGCCTGAATTAAGATGAACGAAGGGCTCTGGACCGGCTCCGTCACCCCCAGGCCGTGCGCCAGGCCCTGGATGAATCGGGTCTTCCCCGCCCCCAGCGGACCTTGCACCGCTACGATGTCCCCAGGCCGGAGCCGACGTCCCAGCGCCGCCCCGATCCGCCGCGTCGCCGATTCATCGGTGGACACCCCCTCCCAGAGCGGCACACGCTTCATCGCCTTCGCCCGCGTCCCCATCGGATCGCCCCCCCAAGCAGGCCGGCAGCCCCGACCAGCCCGATCCACGGAAGGATCCGGGCGATGGCCTCCCCGAGCCTTCCCGCCTGCGAGGAGGGGGAATGGAGCGAGATCCGCCAGGCGGCCTCCGGGTCGAAGGGCCGGCCATCGGCGGGGATCCCGTGACGTTGCAAGAGGAACGCCGTGACCGCCCGGTAATCCTCCTCCGGGAGGCTCCCCGGCGCATGGAACGGCATCCGCGCGCGGATGTAAGCGTAGAGATCGGCGGCGGTCGCGAACCGCCGCAACGTGTTCGGGCCGATCAGGGCGGGGATGACGCGCGGAAGCGTAAAGCCGTTCTCCGGATACGGCTGGGGCCCGTGGCAGTTGGCCTTCCAGCAGTTCTGATGGGTCGGCGGCCAGGTGGCCCGCCATTCATCGGTCAACCCCTGACCCTGATCCCCATGACAGGTCGAGCACCGACGGGCGAAGATCGCCGCCCCCCGCTCGGCTTCCCCCTCCTGGTATGCGTGGGCAGGCGCGCCAGGGAGCAGAACGAGCAGCAACAACCCCGCCGCCCATCCCCATCGGATCGCACGGAGGACGATCCCCCTCAGGGCCCGCCCGCCTGTCGCCCCTCGCTCTATCCCCTGACCCTGTGCGGCTTTCCAAGACGGAACCCTTACCGGATCCATCCCCCTCCCCATCGCCTGGACCCATGGCCGTCCCCGCCTGAGCCCACGCGGGCCCGTCGAGCATCGGGGCGAAGGAGGCCGCCTCACACCTTGGGCTCCACCTCCATCGGCGGAAGGGCGCCCATCGCCTCCACTGCCCGACGGAGCTCGCTCACCAGACGCCGGATGGGATGCTGGGCAAATTGCTCCGCGTAATCCAGGGCGGCGTCCTCCGGGTCCACCTCCGGCCCGTAGATCTCCCGCAGATAATACAGGTGATCCATAATCCATAGGTAAAGATCCGCCTCCGTCCGCCCGGGGAAATCCTCCAGCAGACGGTGTTCGCGGACGGCCGTCACCACCGGGAGATAAACGGTGTCATACCAGTGGGCCACCGCCTCATCCTCCGGGATCTCACGGCCCTGCTCGAGGCCCATGAAATAGCGATGCACCGCGATGTGCTCCAGCAGGCGATGGTAGCCCCCGGCGATGGTGAAGCGGATCTCCGCCTCCGGGCGGAGGAGATCCAGCCGGGTCCGCTCCAGGAACTCCTCATACTCGCGGAGGATCTCCAGATCCTCAGCCCGAAGGTCTGGGCCCACCGGCACGCGGCTCCGCACCTCGATGACCTCGGCCTCGATCTCCTCCCATCCCAGGGCGCGGGCGACGGAGATCCGGTGGTGGCCGTCCAGGACGAAGTAAGCATCTCCCACTTTGTAAAGCCGGACCGGGGGGAGACTGCCATCCTGAAAGAGGACAACGCCAACCGCAATCCACCGATCGGCCGTGTGGGGTCGGACCGGCAGGAAGGCCCGGTCGAAGTCCTGATATCGGTTGACGCTGCCGATGATGTGATCCAGCGGAACCCGCTGGAGGCCACGGTAGACGGAGCCCCGGAGGCTGAGCTTCTCCTTCACCTCATCGAACGCCAGCAACCGATTCGGCCGCCCGGTCAAGCGGGCGACGAGGTCCCGCAGCATCGCCCGCAAGCGGGCTCGCCGGTAGCGCGCGGCGGCCTCGGCGGCCGCCGAGGAATGACCCGCCATGGGTTCCCACATCGTCCACCTCGATTTCCAGCACGTAGTAAGGGAACACGTTGATCACCTGGGTTGAGCCAACCCGGATGGCCGGCCGGCGTCCCCAGATGTGCAAGTGCCCGTGCAGAAAATAGCGCGGGCGGAAATGCCGGATCAGCCACCGGAAGGCGGAGAAGCCCTGATGGGCCGGATCCGGCCCATCGCCGATGGAGCGGGGCGGAGCGTGGGCGATGAAGAGGTCCACCGCCCGCCCGTAGCGATATCGGTTCCAGAGCAGGAGGGGGGCCAGACGGAGCGCGCGAAGCCACATTTCTTCCTCCGTATATTGATGGCGCCCCTCGGGGTGATAGCGCGGGGAGCCCCCCAGCCCGCCCAGCAGTAGGCCCTGCTCCCAGGCCACCGCCCCGTCCAGGTTCTGCCCCCCTTCCGGGGCATGGCGGATCCGTCCGTCGCTCCGGAGCTCGGGCCGATCGTGATTGCCATAGACGTAGAACAGCGGCGCGTTGAAGATCTCCATCAAGAACTCCAGATACTCATACGGCAAGTCCCCGCAGGAAAGGATCAGATGGATGGGGGAGAGCCATTCCCGCGCCCGAGGCGAATACAGGGCCTCGACCACCTGATCGGAAACCGCCAGGATGCGGAGCCGGC
This sequence comes from Thermoflexus sp., assembly GCA_041641155.1. GTDB lineage: Bacteria > Chloroflexota > Anaerolineae > Thermoflexales > Thermoflexaceae > Thermoflexus. The sequence goes on along the minus strand of JBEPYX010000229.1, from coordinate 1,256 downwards.
GCCCGCCCCTCATGGCCACCCCCGCTGGATGTTCCGGGCCAGCTTCGCCATCACCGCCTCCCCCCCGTCGATGCCGCCCCTTGGCGGCACGAACCACCCCATCGCCTGCTCCAGGGTCCGCAGGTTCATCCGACCGCCCCTTCGGCTCCGGATCCGTCTGCGCTGCGCCTATCCGCGATGCTGACCCAGGCGACCCGGATCCGCTCCCTATTCTCCAGCACCTCGGTTGTAAAATCAAAAGACGAACGCGAGGCGGAGATCTGCAAACTGAGGCCGGCGATGGAGTTCAAGGATTACTACGCGATCCTGGGGGTTCGCCCGGACGCCAGCGAGGAGGAGATCAAGCGGGCGTACCGGAAGCTGGCCCGACAATACCACCCGGATGTCAACCCGGGCGATAAGGTGGCGGAGGAGAAATTCAAGGAGATCAACGAAGCCTACGAGGTCCTCTCGGATCCGGAGAAGCGTCGCAAATACGATGAGCTCCGTCGCCAGTATGAGGCCTGGCGGCGGGCCGGCTACGATCCCGGCCAGTTCGACTGGTCCCCCTGGGTCCAGCCCGGCCGGGTGCGGGTGGAAGTGGGGGACCTCGAGGACCTGCTCTCAGGGTTCTCCGAGTTCTTCGAGATGCTGTTCGGCGGCATGCCCCGGCGGACCCGTGGGTGGACCTCGGCGCGGTTCCGGGGCCGGGATCTCGAACAGCCGGTGACCCTCACGCTGGAGGAGGCCTTCCGGGGAACCACCCGGATCATCCGTGCCCGGGATGGGCGGCGCCTGGAGGTCCACATCCCGCCGGGGGTTCGGACGGGCTCTCGGGTGCGGGTTCCGGGGGCGGGGGAGCCTGGGTATGGGGGGCCATCGGGAGATCTGTATCTGGTGATCGAGGTCGCCCCCCATCCGCAATTTGAGGTGCGAGATCTGGACCTCTACGCCCCGCTGCCGGTGGATCTCTACACCGCCGTTTTAGGAGGCGAGGTCCCTTTCCGGCATCTGGACGGGCGGACCCTGATGGTCCAGATCCCGCCGGAGACGCAGAACGGGACGCTGATCCGGCTGCGGGGAGAGGGAATGCCGAACCTGAACCGCCCGGGCGAGCGGGGGGATCTCTACCTCCGGGTTTCGGTGGAGCTGCCCCGGAATCTGACCCCGCGGGAGCGCGAGCTGTTCGCGGAGCTGGCCCGCCTGCGCCGCGGCCGCTGAGGGCGAGGCCGTTACGGCCTCCCCGCCCTGCGGAGGGAGATCGGAAGAGCGTCGTG
>JBEPYX010000228.1:0-4050 GCA_041641155.1 Thermoflexus sp. | reverse complement strand
GTGAAATCACGTTATTTGGGGATCAAAGAAATTCGGCCGTCCGGCAGCCGCTCGACCAGCCCCTCCCGGGCCAGCCGGCCCAGGGATCGGCTGGCGGCTTCCCGGGAGATCCGGACCCACTCCGCCAGGGTCTCCACGGACACCCGGACCGGCTGGCCGTCCCAGGCGAACATGGCGAGCACCAGGTAAACCGCCACGTCCGACGCCCGGAGGCGTCCGTCTCTCATGAGCTCGGCCGCCTCGCAGGAGACGCGGAAATGGCCTTTCGGCGGCAGCTCCGGCTGAGGGAAAGGCTTTCGGCCTCGCATACGCCCCTCCTCGGCGCAAGAACCCAGCTCACGGAGCGGGACTATCTTGGGCGGAGAACGCCCTCAGTCCCTTAACAGCCCCGGCCGAGATGCCTGCCGAGGGGCCGCGGTGGGCCGCAAGCGCCCATCCATCGCCCAGCCGCTCAATCAGCCCCGCATGCTCCAGCTCGGCCAGCCACAGCTCCAGGACCCCCAGCGGGATCCGCATGGATGCGGCCCAATCCGACGGTCGGCCCGCAATCCGGCCATCGCGCCATCCGTAATAGGCCAGCACGTGATACAGCGCGAAGGCGCCGATCGACAGGCCGCCCGCCTGCAGCCGCTCCACGGCGGCGCGATGGGTCCGAAAGAATCCGCGCGGCGGCGGCTCGAATCGGATCACGTCCTCCTCCTCAAGTCCCCGGATGGAGGGAAGAGGGAAGCAAGTCCATCCGGGGAGATCCAGGGATCAAAGCGGGATGTCCTCCTCGACGGCCCCGGGCTCCTCCAGCGCGGGCTCCTCCGCCTCCACCGCCGGCGGCGCCTCCGCGGGCCGCGGCCCGAGGAACACGATGCGGTCCGCCCGCACCTCATAGACAGCCCCCGCCGTCCCATCCGAGCGGCGGAAGATCCGCGGGCTGCCGGTCTCCGGGTCCGGCCGCAGGCGGCCCTCCACCAGCACCGGGCGTCCCTTCTGCAGGTATTGATTGGCGATCTCCGCCTGCCGCCCGAAGACCGACACCCGGAACCAGATCGTCTCCTCCCGCGGCTCCCCGCCGGCGTCCCGATAGCGGACGCTGCTGGCCATCCGGAACGAGGTCACGGGCGTGCCCTCCGGCGTGTAGCGCATCTCGGGGTCCGTCCCCAGATGCCCGGCGATGATCAGCCTGTGATACATCGCTTCACCCCCTTTGAGCGGGATGGGCTTCCCACGCACGTCCCACACGTCCCACACACACCACACCTCCCACACGCGTTCTCACCCCGACGGGGCCTCCGCCGGGGCAGGGGAGAGGATGAGATACGGCGCCAGCCGATGGCGGATCTCCGGGGGGATCCGCCCTTCCCGGGCCCAGGCCACTACGGCTTCGATGTCCTGAGCCAGGAAGGTTCCCGCGTTGCTCTTGCGCAGCAGCCCGCGTCCTTCCAGCGCGTCCGTCACGGCCCGCCACAGCGGGTCGGTGATCTGGATCTCGCCCGCGCTGGTGCGGATCCGCAGCCCCACCAGGTCTCGGATCCCCCAGCCATGGACCTGGGCGGCCCGAGCGAAGCCGACGATGAGCTCCCGCAGCGCCCGATCCCCGTCCGGACGGGCCGCGTCCGCCGCTCCGATCAGCACTACCCCGTTCAGGATTCGGGTGGGCTCCGGAGCAGGCTCCGGCGTCGGCGCGGCAGGAGGCAGCGGCGCGAAGCGCCGATCCAGCTCCGCCGCCAGGAACTCCTCGTAGGCCCGCACCCAGGCCAGCGTGGGCCGGCCCAGCAGGTAGGCCAGAGGCAGGGCGAAGCCCAGGGGGCCGATGACGGCCGCCGCCTCGAGCCCGGCCAGCCGCAGGGCCGCCAGCCCCGCCGCTCCGCCCAGGGCCAGACTGACCCCGAAGGCAGAGGCCCAGGGCAGGCGGGGAGGATGCAGGAATGGATCGCGGATCTCCGGAAGCGCCATCATGGCCGTATCCGATGCCGCAGCCGGTCCAGCAGCAAGATCAGAAGCCCAAGAGCAATCATCCCGATGAAGATGTGCTCCGGGTTCATCCCGCTTGCTCCGCAAGCATCCGCCCCCAGCGGATCCCCGTGGGATCCGCCAGGCGGTGAAGCGTTCCCAGCAGGGCGAAGGCCAGTTCGGCCACCGTGAGCCGCCCGGGCGCGGTCTTGAGCAGCGCCTCGACCGCGTTCTGCACGTCTATCTGAAACAGCGACTGTCCCCCTTCCAGCCGCCAGCGGTCTCGCAAAAGCCGCCGCATCCCATCCAGATAGAGCGGATGGGAGAGCAACGGAAAGGCGATGGTGACCACAGGACACTCCGTCCGGCGGTAGCCGATGGCCGCCGCCCGTCCCACGGCGGCGATAGGCCAGGCCGTGAGGGGCTCCCCGGCCAGATCGGCCAGGACGGCCTCCAGGGCCGCCTGGTCCAGCGGGGAGAGCCGGATCGGGCGCGGCGAATGCTTTGCCAGGACGGCGCTGCACCAAGCCATCCGCTCCGGGACGGAGGAGCGCAGCAGGATGGCCCGGTGGCCATAGGTGGCCACCGGGCCTTCCAGCTCGACGGCGAGGATGTGAAGCGCAAGGGGGCGAGTCGCGCTTGCCGCCATCAGGGCCTCCGGAGAACCCGGACGGGGAGCACATCCTCAAGCAGCTCCCCGCACACCTCGCAATACCACGCGCCCTCTTCCCCAGGCACCTGGGAGCGGGAAATCTCCTTCCACCCCTGCTCCCGCACTGCCTGCTTCGTCTTCTCCTCGGCGGCGCAGCGGTCGCACAAAGCGACCACCGCGTGGTTACGGGTGGGATCAACCCAAAATCGCGGCATGGGCGACCTCCTTTCGGACGGATATCGCCTCCCGCAGCCGGGCCAGGCCTTCCTCCGTGGGCTCTACGGGGGTCGGCCATGCCTCCCACGGAAGGCCCTCCGGGATCCGGATCCAGCCGCGGGAGCGCAGGCGCTGAAGCGGGGCGTTCCCGAAGGTCTGGCGCAGGAAGCGCAGCGCCAGACCGGGATGGCGCGCGATGAAGTGGAGACACTTCGCGTCGGGGACCCTCCGCCCGATGCCCCGGATCTCCTCCCAGGAGGCCTCCACCAGCGGCGCGGGCTCCCGAAACCGGCCCGCCAGGATCTCCTCCGCCCGCTCCAGGGCGAAGCGCCCGGCCGGAGTGAGGCCTCCCGCCTCATCCAGGAGGCCTCCATCCCGCAGCGCCCGCCGCATCGCGGGGGAGGCGCTCCCGGGGTCCCGCAGGGCCTCCACGTGGTCAGGCCGGAGGCCCGTGTAGCGCCAGAGGGTGTCAAAGGTCATGCCGGGGCCTCCGCCATGGGGATCTCGGGGACCAAGCGGATGGACTCGCCGTCCTTCTCCCACCGCCAGAGCCCGGCGGGGTCGGTGCGGATTCGGAGCCGGTCCGTCCCGGCGTAGACGCCGCGGCGGACCTCGACGCCGCAGGGAGCCAGGGCGGCGTGCAGCAGCGCCTCCGCCTGCTCCATGAGCGCGGCGAAGCGCTCTTGCGTGTCGGGGTCGCGGAGATCGAAGTCGTAGGCGGTTCCCAGGGGGAATCGGGCCACGTGGATTTCGTTGCGGGAGACGAAGGCGGCCTCGGCCCAGAAGCGAACCAGGAGCGGGGGGCGCCTGCCTTCTGTGCGGTGGTAGATCTGCACGCGCGCCATCTGCGGACGCTCGCGCTGGACCTCGCTTAGGAAGTCCATCCACTTCAGATACCCCACAACATTTCTCCGCATGCCGGCCTCCTGTGGTATGATCTTTACGGATCGCTGGGGAAGCCTGCCGGCCTCCGCCTCAGCGATCCGCCGGCCCCGGCGGGGATGTCGCCGGGGCCTTTGCGTTTGCAAGGTCTGACCAGAGTATAGCATTCATCTATGCATCTGTCAAGAGGTGCATAGATATAGAGAAAATAAAACCCCGCTCCCCAATACTGGGGAGCGGGGTGATCGACAAGGGGGGCTCACTCTAACAGGCCGCGCTGACGTAGTAATCGTCGCGTGTGTCGACCCTTGAAAGACCCGTGCTTGGCCTTCTCTTCATGATAGATCTTCGCAAGG
>JBEPYX010000227.1:0-4064 GCA_041641155.1 Thermoflexus sp. | reverse complement strand
CCCCGGGGCGAATCCGGCTCCCAGCCCAGCACGCGGAACGTGGGGCACTGGTGGAGGCAGAGCCCGCAATGGGTGCAGCGGAGGATCTCCGCGTAATCCGGCGGGTGATCCGGGGTGAACCCTCGCAGCGCCCGATGGGCGGCCGTTGCGGTCTGAACCGGGGATCGGGAAGCCATCTCGTCGCCCTTTCGATCGGTTCAACGCTCTGCCGGCTCTTCCCCATCCCGAACTGTGAACGCTACTCAGGCCTCCTCATCGAGGATTCTACCACGAGAGCTGGGGGGATCGGAGGTTGCGGGAGGCTCGGGACGAGCGCGCGGCCTCAGCCATCCCCCCGCAGGGACTCGATGGCCTGGCGGAGCCGGCGGGCGATCTCGTTCATCTCGGCCTCGCTGGCGTAGCGCTGGCGGGGCCAGAAGAACCCGCGCAGGCCGTCCCCTTTGCGCCGGGGCACCACGTGGATGTGCAGATGCGGCACACTCTGGCTCACCCGGTTGTTGATCGCCACGAACGACCCCTCCGCCCCCAGGCCGACTTCCATGGCCCAGGCCAGCAGGCGGGCGTTCTGGAACAACGGCCCGACCCGCTCCCGGGGCAAGTCCATCAGGGTCTCATAGTGATCCCGCGGGATCAGCAGGCAATGCCCCGGGAACAGAGGGCGATGGTCCAGGAAGGCGACGGAGTGCTCGTCCTCCAGCACGAGGAAGGCTGGGATCTCGCCGCGCAGGATGCGACAGAACGTGCAGGCCATCTCTGGGCCTCGTGGATCGAATCCGGCGAATGGCCCCTAGGCCCAGCCCAGGCGCCCGGGGTTCAGCCGCCCTTCCGGATCCAACTGGGCCTTGAGCCGGCGCATCACCGCCACCTCCGGGCGGAGCGGGGCCCAGAGGCCCAGCGCCCGCTTCACGGGTTCCGGCCCCCCCAGGAGGGTGAAGTGTCCCCCTCGGGCGAGGGCGAAGGATCGAACCCCCTCCGCCCACCGCTGCAGGGCTTCGGCTGGCCCCTCCGCCCGGGCGTAGATCAAACCGACGGTCCCGTGGGCCCGCCAGGTCACCGGGATCCCAGCGGCCTCCTCGAGCGCCGCCGCCCCTTCCGCCAGTTGGGCGGGCAGGAGCCCCAGCCGCACCCCTAGGGCGGCCTCGGCTTCCGTCGCGGGGACCACCCCGATGGAGGGGACCCGGGTCCAGAGGGCAGCGGCCGCTTCGGCGGCCAGGCGCTCCCGGACACGCGCCCGGTCGGCAGCGGCAAGGGCATCGCGCCCCAGGCGTTCCACCGGCGCCGGCCACCCGCCCGCCCGCACCAGGACCCAGATTCGGACGTCGGGGGCATCGGGGAGGGGAAGGGTCTCCTGCAGTGTCGCCCAGGCCCGGGCGTTCAGCACTTCCACCGCGAGGGGGAACCCGGGGTGGCGGAGCATGGCGAGGGTCAGCGGCAGGGCGTCCTCCGGCCGGGCGAAGCCGAAGGCCCAGGTCGCCTCCACCTTCGGCCGCGGCCACAGTTTGAAGGCGGCCTCGACGATCACCCCGAGGGTGCCCAGGGCCCCATGGAAGAGCTTGGGGAGGTCGTATCCGGCGACGTTCTTCACCACCTCCCCCCCGCCCTGGATGAGGGTCCCATCGGCCAGGGCCACGCGGATGCCGATGAGCAGATCCCGCGCCGAGCCGTAGCGAGCTCGCAGCGGCCCGCTCAGGCCGGTCGCCAGGATCCCTCCGATCGTCGCCCGATCGCCGAAGGGGGGATCCAGGGGCAGCCACTGGCCGTGTTCCGCCAGCGTCGCGTTCAGATCGGCCAGGCGGACCCCTGCTTCCACCCGCACGGTCAGGTTGGCCGGGCGGTGGCGCACGACCCGGGAGAGGCGCGTCAGATCCAGGGCGAGGTCGTAGCGGGCCGGCGGGTGGCCGAGGCCCTGATGGACGCCGCTGCCCCATGGCACCACAGTCCATCCGGAGCGGGCGGCCTCGCGCAGGGCCTCGGCGGCCTCCTCCACCGTCTCCGGCTGTCGCACGATCCGGGGCGTCGTTCCATTCAGGCGGTAGCGTTCCGCTAAATCCACAGGTCCTCCTCCCCCTCCGCCGGGGCTGGGATCCGGCGATCGCGGATGGGCTCCGCCATACGGGCCTTGCGGCGACTCCATGTCTCCAGGCACATCTTGGTGGCCGGGAACATCTTGCAGGGGTTCAGGCGGCCCTCCGGGTTGAAGGCCGCCTTGATGCGGGCCATCGCCTCCAAATCAGCGGGGGAGAACAGCAAGGGCATCAGGTCCCGCTTCTCCAGCCCGACGCCGTGCTCGCCGGTCAGGCTGCCGCCGGCCTCGATGCAGGCCCGGATGATCTCCGCCCCGGCCTCCAGCGCGCGGCGGGTGAGGTCCGGATCCCGTTCATCGAAGAGGATCAATGGGTGGAGGTTGCCGTCTCCGGCGTGGAACACGTTGGCGATGGTGAGGCCGTAGCGCCGGCCGATCTCCTGGATCCGGCGGAGGACCCCCGGCAGCTGATCCCGGGGCACCACGCCGTCCTGGATGTAGTAGCTGGGGGCCAGGCGGCCCATGGCGCCGAAGGCGCCCTTGCGGCCGGACCACAGGCGCTCTCGCTCCGCGGGGTCCGTGGCGATCCGAACCTCGCGGGCGTCGAAGTGTTCGCAGAGGCGGGCGATATGATGGACGAGGTCCTCCAGGCCTTCCGGCAGCCCTTCGACGTCGATCAGGAGCACGGCGCCCGCGTCCGTGGGGTAGCCGCAGCGCTTGGCGCTCTCGACGGCCTGGATGGCTGTGTGGTCCATCATCTCGATGGCCCCGGGGATGGTGCCGTCGGCGATGATGGCCGAGACGGCCTCGCTGGCCTGATCCACCGTGTCGAAGACGGCGAGCAGGGTCACCACGGCCTCGGGGGGCGGCATCAGGCGGAGGACGGCCTGGGTGACGATCCCCAAGGTCCCTTCGGAGCCGACGATCAGGCCGGTGAGGTCGTAGCCGGGCCAGTCGCAGGGGGCGCCCCCCGTCTCGATCACCTCGCCATCGGGCAGGACGACCTCCAGGCCGAGGACGTGGTTCGTGGTCACCCCGTAGGCCAGGCAGTGGGGGCCGCCGGAGTTCTCGGCGATGTTGCCGCCGATGGTGCAGGCCTTCTGGCTGGAGGGATCGGGGGCGTAGTAGAGGCCGTAGGCGGCGGCGGCCTGGGAGACGGCGATGTTGACCACGCCGGGCTGGACCACGGCCCGCAGGTTCACCGGGTCGATCTCCAGGATGCGGCGCATGCGGGTGGTGACGATCATCAGGCCGCCTTGGTCGGCCACCCCTCCGCCGCTCAACCCGGTCCCGGCGCCCCGCACCACGATGGGCAGCCCGTAGCGGCGGGCGATGCGGACGGCGGCGACGACCTGTTCGGTGGAGGTGGGGAAGACCACGAAATCAGGGCGCCCTTTGTCGATGGAGGCGTCGTATTCGTAGAGCAACAGGTGGTGATCCTCCCAGAGGACGCCGCGGGGCCCGAAGGCGTCCAGAAGTTCTCGCAACACCGCTTGCCGTTTCATGCCTCCCCCCATCGGCCCGATCGCCATCGCCCTTTGTGGGGATTATACGGCGGTTCGTGGATCTACGAGACGGCGCTCGGGGGAAGGCCCCTCGCCGGGGTCGGGCGAGCCACCGCCCCGAGCGGTGAGATCGCCGCCGCAGCCGATGCGGGCCGATCCCCTCGGCCGGATCGTTCCCCCGCCCCACCAGGGGACGCCCGGAGGGATCCCACCCGAGGCCGGTGACCCGGAGCAGACCCGCCATCCGCCCGGGCCCCGGAGGCTGGGCCCGAGATCGTCCGGCAGCCTCCGCGGCGTCGAACCCTCCGCGCAGAGAGAAAGATCGAACGCTCTGGCTACTGGAGCCCGCGATCCCCTCGTTCGCTAGAGGGTGTGAATGGGCGTCCCGCTGAGGAAGGCCTTGAGGTTGTTCAGGGTGGTGTCGAGGATGCGGTGCAAGGCCTCCCAGCTGTTGAAGGCGATGTGGGGGGTGAAGACCACGTCCTCGCGGCGCAACAGCAGATGGGCTTGCACCACTCGAACGAACCAGCCCCACC
>JBEPYX010000226.1:0-4065 GCA_041641155.1 Thermoflexus sp. | reverse complement strand
GACGAGCCTGCTGACGACGGCACCGCCGCCCCCGCCCACCCCGACCCCCATGGGCCTCTTCCTGCCCGGGCCCTAGCGGGCCCGGCCGGCTATCGCCCCCGCGGAGGCGCCCCCGATGCAGCACGGCGACATCACCGACGCGGCTCGGACGTCCATCCGGATGGCCTGGCTGGCATGGGGCGGGATGCTGATCGGCTACTGGGCGCCGTGGATCGATGGGGGGGTGGCCGGATTGACGTTCTCCGGCTTCGACTTGGCGGCTTTCCTGGTGTTCTTCCAGCGAGCGGGCTTCGGCCCCCTCCTCCGGGAACGCCTCTACGTTCCCCTCTGGGGGCTGGCCCTGGGGCTGGCATTGCTGGCGCTGGAGGGGCGCTCCAGGGTCCTCCGGTTGCTGCTGTGGACGCTGGCCCTGGGATGGCCGCTGGCCACCTGGCCGCCCTATCCGGCGCTCCTCGATCCGTGGAACATCGAGCACCGAGGGGGATTCGTGGGCGGGGCGCTGACGATGATCGGGATCGGGATGCTGCCCTTCTGGCCTTCCCCATGGCGGCGCCGGCTGGCCGGGGCGTTGCCCTTCCTCATGCTGGGGGGTGTGGGCCCCGAACTCGTCCAGGTCTGGGGACTCTGGGCTGCCCACCTGGGACTCCCACCGGGGGTCGGCTGGGGGCTTCCGGTCTACGGGATCGGGCTGGCCCTGTGGGGCCTGGCCTGGTGGAGGACCTCCTCGTAGACCGCGAGCACGTTTCCGACCATCCCCTCGACGCTGAACTCGGCCTGCACGCGCTCCTGACCCCATCGCGCCCGCGCCCGGGCGGCCTCCGGCTGGCCCAGGATCTCCCGGATGGCCTCGGCCAGGGCCTGCGGATCCCGCGGGGGGATCACCCAACCCGCTTCCCCCACCACCCAGCTGGTCCCCGTCCCGACCTCGGTGGTGATCACGGGGAGCCCGGCCGCCATCGCCTCCAGCAAGACGGTCCCGAAGGCCTCCGCCCGGGCACTGGCGGGGAGGACGAAGAGGTCCGCCGCATGGTAAACCCGCGGCAGCTCCGCATCGGGTACCTCCCCCAGGAAGTGCACCCGATCCCCCAGCCCCAGATCCCGAGCCAGGGCACGCCATGGCCGCTCCATCGGCCCGGTCCCCACGATGGCGGCGTGGACGTCGGGCAGGCGGGCGAGGGCGTGGAGGAGCGTGTCGACTCCTTTGTAATAGCGGAGACGGCCGACGAAGAGGACGTGCGGGCGATGGGGCGCCCCGCACCAGGAGGCCCGAAGGGCGTGCGCCGCCTCCGTCGGCACGGCGCGGAAGCGGGCGACGTCGATCCCCAGCGGGACCACGCGGCACTTCTCCCGGAAGGCGCGCAGATGGGGGGAGGTCTCCCGATACACCGGGCTGGTCACCAAGATCCGCGCGACCCGGCTGAGGACCTGGCGGAGCAAAGGGCGGTAGAGCCAGCCGGTCAGGCGTTGGCGCACGATGTCGCTATGGTAGGTCAGGACGGCCGGGGCGGCCCCACTGCTTAAGAGATAGGCGATCTCGGCAGGGGGATACGGATGATGGAGATGTACCAGGTCGCATCGGGGGAGGAGCCGTCGGGCATAGAGGAGGAAAGCCGGGCTCAAGGGGGTGGAGGCCACGGTGAGCCAGCGGGCCGCCTTGAGGACGCGGATGGGGCCATCCACCAGCTCCACGGTCTTGCGGGTGGGGGAGGTCACCAGGACGATCACCTCCAGGCCCAGACGGGCTTGGGCTTCCGCCAGCGACCGGATGTGGTTTTCGATCCCGCCGAGGACCGGAAAATAGTCTTTGTAAAGATGGACCACCCGCATGGCGACCCTGAAACTTCTTCCCTGTCGCGCTCAGCGGGGTGGGTTGGCCTGGGCCTCCTCACAGCGGGCCAGGGTGAACAGCAGCCCCGGCAGCCGGTCCAGATATCCCCGGGCCGTAGGATCCATCGGCGCTTCCGAGCGAAGGTGATCGCCCAAGCGCCGCGCGACGATCGAGGCGAGATCCAGAATGGCGCCGCTGACGGTATCGCCGGGAAGCTCAGAGGAGCCGCGGGCATGCAGATCCCGCTCCAACGTTTCCCGGGTTTCATCCAGCCAGTCCACCCGCTCGGCAGGGAAGGAGGAGTGATCCGAGCGGCCCGGTGGCCGCTGGGCTATCCACTGAAGGTCCGTCTGGAGGGCGAGCAGGATCGTCTGGACCCGGGCGCTGTGGGCGCAGGCGCGAGCGAGGCCCAGCCATGCGTTCAGTTCCAGAAAGAGCTGGTCTGTGGGCACCCGTAACTCGAGCTCCGGTGGATAGGGGGGCATCTCCGCTCCTTTCCGCAGAAAATGAGGCTGAATTCCGGGCTCGCCGCTCCGAGGGATCTCCGGGGAGGATCGGGCGGATGGATGAGATCACCCAGGGGCCTGCGGAAGCCGGATTCGACACTGATCCGTCCTGGCCCTTGCGATAGCTACTCAAACTAATTATACCAAGTTTGTCCATTTTTGCGAATTTTAGGGAGAGCGGCGTGGCTCTTCCTCCGGAGGGTCGGCTTCTGCGGCGGCGGGGATCCACGCCGGGTAGCCCTCCCGGGCGTGGCGGATATGCCGGTAGAGGTAATAAGCGAAGCCGGCGAGCAGGGCGAGGGCGATGGGGATGTCGAAGGGCCGCATGATCTGCCGCAACGTTTCCCAATGCTGGCCGAACCCATAGCCACCCACGGCGAGGCCAGCGCACCAGATGAAGGAGCCCGCAAAGGTTAATAGGATGAAGGGAAGGAGGGGGACACGCGTGACCCCCGCGGGAAACGAAATGAACGTGCGCACGATCGGAAGCAAGCGGGAGAGGAAAGTCGCCCACATCCCCCACCGGGCGAACCAGCGGTCCGCGGCCTCCAGATCCCGGGGGCTGATGAGCAGGTAACGCCCATATCGGAACAGGAAGGGTCTGCCCCCGTAGTACCCCAGCCCGTAGGAGAGCAGGGAGCCCAGGGTGCAGCCCAGCCCACCGTAGAACCCCCCCTCCAGGGCTGCCTGGAGAAGGGATCCTCCCTGCGCCTGGACCAGCATCCAGCCGGCCAGCGGCATCGTCACTTCGCTCGGGATTGGGATGTTGGCGCTCTCCAGGGCCATGATGAAGACCACGCCCCACCAGCCCATCCACTGGAACAGATCCTGAAGCCATTGCACCAGCTGATGCTCCAGTGCCTCCATGATCCCTCCGTCCGATGGGTAGATCCCACGGCCGCCCCGGGGTCGCCGGGGTCCCACTTCGGCGCCTATTTTACCCCATGGGCCGAGGCGCCCCCCACCAGGCCGTGGGAACGACGTCCTTTTACAAAGCCTGCCGCAAGGATAAAATGAGAAGACTGAAGGAGTTTCCCCATGCCCGTTCGCTCGCTTCGCCAAAGCCTCAGCGAGCTGGATCTGGCGCACCTTCGGGTGATCGCACGTTTTTGGGAGGTGGATCCGGAGCCGTCCTCCCGGGAGGCGTTGATCGCCCGCCTGCTGCCGGTGATGATGGATCCCGAGCGCCAGGGGGCGCATTGGGCCCGGTTGGGGCCGGAGGAGCAGGAGGCCCTTCGGGTCCTGGTCGGGGCCGGGGGCGTCATGCCGGCCGCTGCCTTCCAGCGACGCTTCGGGGAGATCCGTCGGGTGGGGGCTGCCCGCCTGGAGGGGGAACGGCTCTGGGAGCGGCCGAGCGGCCCCGCGGAGGCCCTCTGGTTCCGGGGATGGATCTTCTTCGGGTTCGTGGAGCAGCCGGCCGGCTTTGAGGAGGTGCTGTTTATCCCGGACGAATTGCGGCTCGGCCTGCCGGTCGGGGCGGAGGCTCCCCGCCCCCGCGAGCCGGAGGCCCTCCCCCCTGCCCCCGCACCGGCGCGGGTCCGGCGGGCGGGGACAACGCCGGCGGACGATTTCTGCACGTTGCTGGCTTTCCTGCACAATGAGATGCCCCCGGCTGTGATGACGCCGGAGGAGGCGTGGGCCCGGTTCCCTTCCTTGCGCCGGCAGCTGCGCTGGCCCCACCGGGAGCGCTGGGCGCTGCTCTGGCGCCTGGCCGACGCCCTCCGGATGACC
>JBEPYX010000225.1:0-4094 GCA_041641155.1 Thermoflexus sp. | reverse complement strand
CTGGGGCAGACGGTCTCCGGGGAGCCCCTGGTCGCCGATCTCACCGCCATGCCTCATCTGCTGATCGCCGGGGCCACCGGCTCGGGGAAGTCCGTGGCCTTGAACGCGATCCTGGTCTCGTTGCTGTGCACCTGCACGCCGGAGGACCTGCGGCTGATCCTGATTGATCCCAAGCGGGTGGAGCTGACACCGTATAACGGCATCCCGCACCTCTGGACGCCGGTGGTGGTGGAGATCGAGAGGGTGCCGCGGGTGCTCCAGGAGGCCATGCGGGAGATGGAGCGCCGCTACCGGCTGTTCGCCGCTGCCGGCGCCCGCCATATCGCGGATTACAACCGGCGGATGGTGGAGCGGGGCGAGCCTCGCATGCCGTATCTGGTGATCGTAGTGGATGAGCTGGCGGACCTGATGATCACTGCCCCGCAGGAGACCGAGCGGGCCATCACGCGGCTGGCGCAGATGGCGCGGGCGACGGGGATCCATTTGGTGATCGCCACGCAGCGGCCGAGCGTGGACGTGGTGACGGGGCTGATCAAGGCGAACTTCCCCGCGCGGGTTGCGTTTGCGGTGGCCTCGTCGGTGGATTCGCGGGTGATCCTGGACATGCCGGGGGCGGAGACCCTGCTAGGGCGCGGGGATATGCTCTTTCTGCCCCCCGATCAGGGCAAGCCGATCCGGGCCCAGGGCTGCTACGTCTCCGACCAAGAGATCCAGCGCATCGTCGCCTACTGGAAAGGTATTCGAGGCCTCTCCCGGCCGTCCTCCGGTCGGGAGGAACCGAGCCGGCCTGCCCAGGTCCGGTCGGAGCCAAGCGGGGAAGCCCCAGCGTCCGGTGTGGAGGAATCCGAGGACGAACCCGATGAGATCCTCCTGCAGCGGGCGATCGAGATCGTGCGCCTGCATCGGCGGGCCTCGATCTCGCTGCTGCAGCGGAAGCTGCGCATCGGCTACAACCGGGCGGCCCGCCTGATCGATCTCATGGAAGCCCGCGGGCTGATCGGACCGCCAGAGGAGGGAAGCCGATGGCGGGGGCTGGAGCGGCCCGGCGAGTGGGATCCCTCCCCTGAGCCTGAGGAGCGGCCGTAGCCCATCGAGGGCGGGGGATCGGCCGATATGTCCACCATGGGACGGCCTTTCCGCCGCGTCCTTTTCCCCGCTTGCGTCCCTGAGCGTTCCCCGCATCCGGCTCGGTTGCCCCATTCTCGAGCGTGGCTATAATGGCAAGCGGTAACCGCCCAGCGGGGCCGCCGGGGGCGGAAGTTCTTTCCTTGCGATCCTGAGCGGAAGGAGGTCAGGAGGGGATGCGCGTCACGGTGCCCGGATACGCGCCGCCTTCGGAGGAATACTGGATGGCCTTGATGAGTCAGGGGGAATTCGCCGCCTCACCGGCTCCCCCGGCGGAGTCGGAGGAGATCTGGGCAGGGCTGGGGATGGGCGAAGGCCGCCCCATCCCGATGCCCGGCCCGTGGGATCTGGAGGGAGGGGAGCCGGATTGGCGGTCCGCCCGCATGCTGCTGGAATCCGGCCAGCCGCTCACCGTCACGGTGGTGGGCTACAACCGGGGTGGCTTGATCGTCCAGGCGGAAGGGTTGCCCAGAGGGTTCGTCCCTGCCTCCCATCTTCTTCAGTTCCCGAATGCCCTCGACGGACCTTCCCGCCGGTCCGCTATGGCCCGGTATATCGGCCAGACCCTGCAGGTCCGGGTCCTTGAGGTGGATGAAGTGGGCGGGCGCTTTGTCCTATCGGAGCGGCTGGCCTATCAGGATGAAGCCCGCATCGAGGCCCTTCTCGCCGAGCTCCGGCCGGGTCAGGTCCGCCGGGGGCGGGTCACCAAGGTGACGACGTTCGGGGCGTTCGTCGATCTGGGGGGCTTCGAGGGGCTGTTGCATCTCTCCGAGATGTCGTGGGGCCGGGTGGCCGATCCCGGGGCCATTGTCCGCGTTGGCCAGGAGCTGGAGGTGCTGGTCCTCGAGGTCCACCCGGAGGAGCGCCGGGTGCAGCTGTCCCTGAAGCGCCTGCAGCCGGATCCTTGGGAGACCGTCGCGCAACGGTATGAGGTGGGCCAAGTCGTGGAGGGGGTGGTGACCACCGTGACCCACTTCGGCGCTTTCGTCCGCCTGGAGGAGGGAGTGGAAGGGCTGCTGCATGTTTCGGAATTGGGCGATGCCGGGGTGGGCCATCCCCGCGAGGCGTTGCGCGAGGGGCAACGCGTCCGCGTCCGCATCCTGAACATCGACCCGGCCGCGCGTCGTATCGGCCTCAGCCGGCGGGGGCTGAACGCCTCGTGAGACCGATCGAGAGAAGCCCCTGCGCCTCCCCCCGCCCCCAGGTCGAAAGGTGGGCCAGGGAAGGGGCGCTCACCTCATGTTCGCTTCCTGGATGGAAGATGCGACGGCGCGTTCGAACGGTCCACGCCCGCAACGGGCCGGCCCGCGCCGGGCGGAGCGGGTCGGCCACCTCCTCAGGTCTCCCCGAGTGGGTCCGACGCCTGGGTCCACCCCGCTGGCACGGTACGCCATCGTTCGGGCGGCGGGAACGTCAGGGGGTGGCGCTCGGCCTGATCGGCATGGGGCTGTTTTCCAGCTTCGCCTTGCTGGGCCTCAGCCCGGGCCGCTGGAGCGATGCGTGGGCCGGGCTGTTGCGGAGCCTCTTCGGATGGGGCAGCCTGCCGGTCGCCCTGGGCTGGATCGGGCTGGGGGTTTGGGGGGTGTTGCGGACGATGGGACGAGCCCCGCTGCCGAACGGCTGGCGGATCCTGGCGATGGACGTGGCCCTCCTGGGGCTGTTCGGCCTGGCCCATGGGCTGGCCCTGACGGCCTATGAAACCCCCTGGGAGATCATCGAGCGGGGGGTGGGCGGGGGGACCCTGGGCTGGCTGGTGTGGAGCGCGGCCGCAGCCCCGCTGGGCCCGGGCGTGGGAGCGGTGGGACTGGTGGTGCTGACCGGAATCAGCGGATGGTTGACCCTCGCCCGATGGGGGTCCCCCGTGGCATCCCCTGCCTCGCCAGCTGCTCCCGTCGCTTCGCCGTCTGAATCGAAGGCGGCGCCTCCTCCGGCACCCATGAAACCAGCCCGGCCGGTGCCCCGGCTGGCCTCCGGGGAGCTGAAGATCGTGACCGCGCCGGCCCAGCGTCCGGCGCGGGTGAAGCGGGATCGGCGATTGCCGCCCCTGGATCTTTTGGAAGAAGAGGAGCCTGCGGCGGTATCGCCGGAGGAGATCCGCCGGAAGGCGGCGATCATTGAGGACACCCTGCGGCAGTTCGGCCTGGAGGCGCGGGTGGTGGAGGCCATCCAGGGGCCGGCGGTCACCCAGTTCGGTGTGTTGCCTGGCTACATCGAGCGCCCGGGGCCTGAGGGAGAGGTGCGCCGGCAGAAGGTGCGGGTGGCCCAGATCGCCGCCCTGGCCAACGACCTCGCCCTGGCCCTGGCCGCCCCCTCCCTGCGGATCGAGGCGCCGGTCCCCGGCCGCGGCCTTATCGGCATTGAGGTGCCTAATCAGGAGATCCGCACCGTCCGCCTACGGGGCCTCCTCGCCTCCCCGGAGTTCCGGAAGATCGGGTCACCCCTGGCCATCGCCCTGGGCCGGGATGTGGCGGGCCGGCCGGTGGTGGCAGACCTGGCGGCGATGCCGCACTTGCTGATCGCTGGGACGACCGGATCGGGGAAGTCGGTCTGTATCAACGCGCTGATCACCTGCCTGGTCTACAACAACACCCCCGACGAGCTCCGGCTGGTCTTGATGGATCCCAAGATGGTGGAGTTGGTGCGATGGAACGGGCTGCCACACCTCTACGGCAAGGTAGAGTTCGAGATCGAGCGCGCCGTAGGGGTGTTGCGGTGGCTGACCCGCCAGATGGAGGAGCGCTACCGACAGTTCGCGGCCGTGGGGGCCCGGAACCTCGCGGACTTCAACGCCCGGGCGGAGGCGGCCGGGGAGGCCCGGCTGCCCTACATCGTGCTGTTCATCGATGAGCTGGCCGATCTGATGATGGCGGCGCCGGTGGATGTCGAGCGGGCCATCACGCGGCTGGCGCAGATGGCGCGGGCGACGGGGATTCATTTGGTGATCGCCACGCAGCGGCCGAGCGTGGACG
>JBEPYX010000224.1:0-4104 GCA_041641155.1 Thermoflexus sp. | reverse complement strand
GGCGTCCGCTGGGTGATGGTACGGGAGAAGGACCTCCCCGAGGCGGAGCTGGTCCCGCTGACGCAGGCGATCGTGGAGCGAGCCCGCCGGGTGGGGGCCTTCGTGGTGGTCAACACCTGGGCCTCAGTGGCGGCCGCCTGCGGGGCCGATGGGGTCCACCTCCCTCAGGGGCGCTCGGTGGCCGAAGCCCGGCGGATCGTCGGGCCGGACCGCTGGGTGGGGGTCTCGGCCCACAGCCCGGAGGAGGCCCGCCGGGCGGCGGAGGCCGGGGCGGACTACATCACCCTGAGCCCGATCTTCCCGCCGACGAGCAAGCCGGGGTATGGACCGCCCCTGGGGCTGGAGACCCTCCGCGCGGTCGCCCACGCCTTGCCCCTCCCGGTCATCGCCTTGGGGGGGATCACGCCGGAGAACACGCAGGCGTGCCGAGAGGCCGGGGCGGCCGGGGTCGCGGTCCTGGGCCCGGTGATGACGGCTGAGGATCCTGGGGCGGTGGTGCGGGCGTATCGCTCCGCCTGGGGGACTTGTGAGGAGGGGTCAGGCGGGGAAGTGGAGCGCCCGGCGCCGGGCGGCTAAACGCTCCCATTCCGGGGGTAACGTAGGCGGGGACGCGCGCAGGCCGTCCCGCCAGCGGGCGAGGATATGACAGAAGGCCTCGAGGGCGGCGCCGACCTCATCGGCGTTGCTCCGCACCACCTCCCCCATCATCCGCGGATCGCTGGCCGCCACCCGGGTGGCATCCCGGAACCCGGAGGCCGCGATCTCCCACAGGGCGGGATCGCCCGCGGCCTCCGCCGCCGCCATCAGCGCCAGCGCGGCCACATACGGCAGATGGCTCACCCAGGCCACCCGCCGGTCGTGGACCTCAGCGTCCATCCAGATGGGGCGGGCGCCCAGGGCGGCCACCAGCGCCTCTGCCCGCGCCGCGGCCTCCGGCGTCGTGCGGGAGGTCGGCACCAGGATGAACGGCTTGCCCAGGAACAGCTCGGGGTCCGCCGCGCCAAAGCCGGAGCGCTCCTTGCCGGCCATCGGATGTCCGCCCACGGCGCCTACCCCTTCGGGCAGCCGTCCCATCGCCGCCACGATCCGCCGCTTGGTGCTCCCGGTGTCCAGGACGAACTGGCCGCGCCGCCAGGGCAGCGTCGTCAGCAGCTCCTCGATGCTCCCGACCGGCGTCGCCAGGATCACCCCGTCGGCGGCAGCAACCAGCGCGGGGGGGTCCAGCAGGGCCTCGAAGACGCCGGAGGCTATGGCCTCCGCCCGCGCCGCCGGATCGCAGTCCGCCCCCAGCACCGGGAGGCCTTGCTGCGCCAGCCGACGGGCGATGGAGCCGCCGATCAGCCCGAGGCCGATGATCCCCCAGCGAAATGGGTTTCCCATGGCCGATCTCCCCACCGAACGGATGCAAGCGAGGCGTTCATTGGCCACGGGGATCGCCCCTGGCTACGCGCACTGCACAGAACGCAAGGCCTGGGCCACCGCCCGCACCTCGCGGACCATGCGGGCGAAGGCCTCGGGGGTGAGGGATTGGCGACCGTCCGACCACGCCTCTTCCGGTCGGACGTGAACCTCCGTGAGCAGGCCATCGGCCCCGGCGGCGATGGCCGCCCGGGCGATGGGGATCACATAGGCCGCCTCCCCCGTGCCGTGGCTGGGATCCACCAGCACCGGCAGGTGGCTGAGCCGCTTCACCACAGGCACCGCGTTGATGTCCAGAGTGTTGCGGGTCGCCCGCTCGAAGGTGCGGATGCCCCGCTCGCACAGGATCACGTTGAAGTTCCCATACGCCATGATGTATTCGGCCGCCAGCAACCATTCCTCGATGGTGGCGCTCATCCCCCGCTTGAGGAGCACCGGCTTCGGCTGGCGGCCGACCGCCTTCAGCAGGCTGAAGTTCTGCATATTGCGCGCCCCGACCTGCAGGACATCAGCAACCTCGGCGACCAGGGGAACTTCCTCCGAGGACATCACCTCGGTCACCACCGGGAGGCCGGTCTCCGCCCGGGCCTCGGCCAGCAGCTCCAGCCCCTCGAACCCCAACCCCTGGAAGGAATAGGGCGAGGTGCGCGGCTTGAAGGCCCCCGCCCTTAGCATATGGGCCCCGGCCTCCCGAACGGCGTGGGCGGTCTCCAGCAGCTGGGAGCGGGACTCGATCGCGCACGGGCCGGCGATCAGGACCGGCTCCTCGCCTCCCACGAGGACCTCCCCGACCCGGATCTGGGTGCCTTCCGGCCGGTAATCCCGGGCCGCCAGCTGGAAGGCGTGGCGAACCGGAACCACCCGCCGGACCCCCGGCCATGCCTGGAGCTCCCGCGGGTCCAGGTCGTCCGCATCGGGGCAGACCAGCACCGGCTGGGGGCCGTGGACCCAGTGGACGGGCTTGCCTCGGGCCTGCAGATGCTCGACCAGTCGCTGGATCGTCCGGGGATCCACATCGGCGGCGCATTCCACAATCATCGTCCCCCTCCTTCTTCGTTCGATGCGGAGATCGAGGCAGCGATCGTTCCTTCCGCGGCCGGGTAAGAGCCCAGCAGCTTGACGAAGGAGGCCCGCTGGAGGAGCCCCAACAGCGCCTCCCGGCAGGGCGGATCCTGCCAGTGGCCCTCGAAGTCCACGTAGAACACGTATTCCCAGGGACGGCCGCGCCGGGGGCGGGATTCCAGCTTGGTGAGGTTGATCCCGCGAGCGGCGAACTCCCCCAGGCAGGCGTGCAGCGCCCCCGGGACGTGGCGGGTGCTGAACACGATGGAGGTTTTGCTCCGCTCCGCCCGGGGCGGCTCCCGCGTGCTGACGATGAAGAAGCGTGTGGCGTTCTCGGGGTCATCCTCGATGCCTTCGGCGAGGATGGCGAGACCATAGCGCTCGGCGGCCAGGCGGCCGGCGATGACCGCCACCCCCGGCTCCGGCCGCTCGGCCAGCATCCGGGCGCTGCCGGCGGTGTCGGAGGCGGCGATCGCCTCCCAGCCGTGGCGCTCGAGGAAGCGGGCGCACTGCTCCAGGGCTTGCGGGTGCGAGCGCACCACCCGAACGTCCGCCAAGGTCATCCCGGGCGGCGCGAGCAGGCAATGGCGCACCCGCAGGATCACCTCCCCCCAGATCCGAAGGTCCCGATCCAGCAGCAGGTCGTAGACGGCGTTGATCGAGCCGGCGGTGGAGTTCTCCACGGGCAACACCCCGAAATCCGCCCGGCCGGCCTCCACCGCCCGGGCGACCTCGGCGAAGGTGCGGCACGGGAGCAGCTCCAGATCCGGCCCGAAGAAGCGCAGCGCGGCTTCATGGGAATAGGCCCCCGGCTCCCCCTGGAAAGCCACCCGCGGACGGCCGGCGGAAGGACCGGGCAAGAGTTCCGGCTCCGGGGCGGCTTCCTCGACGGTGAGGTCATTGGGGAGATCGGGCCGAAGCTGCTGGGCCTCACCGAGGTAAACCGGGACCGGTCGGAAGGGGCGCTGGGGGTGAACCAGGAGCAGGACGCGGATACAGCGGGGCAGGGCATGGGGCACCGGGATCTCCTGCGCACACAACATCGGCACGTGGGTCCAGCCCATCTCCCGGGCGACGGAGGCGGGGAAGGCCGCCGTGAGGTCAGGAGTCATTGTGAACCAGGCGGCCACGATCTCCCCGGGGGTCAGCCGGTTGGCCCGGACGATAGATTCCAGCAGCTGCCGGGTCGCCTCGGCGATCGCCTCTGGGGTGTTGGCTTCGGCGGTGACCGCGCCGCGTATGCCGAAGAGCATCCGCTCCCCCTTGCGTAGATCCTTCGGTGGGATGGGCCCCACCTGCATCGGCCCGATAAAACACCATCGGCGCGGGGGCTCTGGGAGCCGCTCCGCGCCGATGGGTGGAATCGTAGATTAGTGAGGAACGATCAGGTGGCACGCGCGAGCGGCCCCGCCGGATGCGCGGCAAAATAAAAGTAATACCGCCGGTAACCGGAAAGGGCGCTCGCGAAATGCCCGACCTGCATCTCAGAACCTCGGTCCTCCGCAGTTTGGCTTTAGATTATACTGGCCCGGGGGGATTTGTCAAGCCCCAGGCCATCGCGGCCGATCGCCGCAGGGCTTTTGCCTGGTCCGCCGGAGGCTCTTTCGGCCCCGCCGATCCCCC
>JBEPYX010000223.1:0-4104 GCA_041641155.1 Thermoflexus sp. | reverse complement strand
TCGGGCTGCTGCGGCCGGATGGGAGCCGGAAACCCGCGGCGGAGGTCGTCGCCCGCTTCGCCGCTCAGAAACGCCCGCTCCTCCCCCCGCCGCCTCCCCTCCCCATCCCGGAGGATTACGAGGCGCGCCCCGGGGAAGCCCTTCGCCAGCTCTACGCGTCGTTCCTGCAGGGGGGGTGATGGGGGTGGCGGGGCCGCCACCCCCATCCTTCCGCCTCACTTGATCTCCACGACCGCGCCCACGGCCTCCAGCTTGGTCTTGGCATCCTGGGCCACCTCTTTGCTGACCCCCTCCAGGACTGCGCGGGGGGCCGATTCCACCAGATCCTTGGCCTCTTTGAGGCCCAGGTTGGTGAGCTGCCGCACCACCTTGATCACCTCGATCTTCTTCGGCCCGATCTCCTTGAGGATCACATCGAACTCCGTCTTCTCCTCCACCGGAGGGGGTGCGGCAGGGGCGCCGGGGGCAGCAGCGGGAACGGCGGCGGCGACCGCGACGGGGGCGGCGGCCTTCACCCCCCAGCGCTCCTCCAGCAGCCTCACCAGCTCAACAGCCTCCAGCAGCGTCAGACTGCTCAGCTCCTCGACCAGTTTCTGCAGATCCGCCATGGGAGATCACCTCCGGAAGGTTTAAGCGGTTGGGGAAGCCTCTTTCAGCTGGTCGGCCCGCGCCTGCAGGACGCCGACCACCTGTTGGAGCACCGCGGTCAGCGCGCCGGCCAGCTGGGCCGCTGGGGCCTGGATCGCCCCCAGGACCTGGCCCAAGACCACTGGTCGCGGCGGCAACTCCGAGAGCGCCTTCACATCCTCTGGACGCAGCCGGCGCCCATCCAGCAGCCCGCCCTTGATCCGGAGCGCTTTGTTCTCCTCAGCGAACTCCAGCAAGGCCTTGGCCACTGCGCTCGGATCCTCCAGGCAGAAAGCCGTCGCGGTGGGGCCTTCGAGCAGATCGTGCGGCACGACCCACCCTGCCTGCTGCAGGGCGATGCGCAGCAGGGTGTTCTTGGTGACGTGGAACGCCCCGCCGGACTTCCTGATCTTCTTGCGGAGCCGATCCATGCCCTGGGCGTCGAGGCCCTGGTAGTCCGCCAGGATGAGGGCCTGGCTGCGGGAGAGCAGCTCCCGATACTGCGCGATCATCCGATCCTTCTCCGCGCGGGTGAAGGGCAAGCTCCACCTCCTTGTGACCAGGATGGGTCTCTGGGGCACGTCCCCCAAAAAACGGCGCACCTCCGCCGCAAGCGAAGGCGCGCCGTCACATCCTCTATGGATCTCAGGAGAGGGGCAAAGGCCATCAGCGCGCCCTGCCTCGGCAGGCGGAGGCCAAGTGCCTCCATTAAGCGTAAGCGCACCTGACATCAACGGCAGGGGATTCTCTCACCCGGAAGCATCCGGCCGGGTCTTCCCTCCTCCCATCAAGCGGCCACTTCCAATGACTGAGCGGCCCCCGCATCCACTTTGATGCCGGGCCCCATAGTGGCGCTGACGACGATCTTGCGGATGTATGGGCCCTTCAGCCCGGAGGGGCGGGCCTTCTTCACCGCGTCCATGAGGGCGGCGAAATTCTCCAGCAACTGATCCACGGAGAAGCTGACCTTCCCGATCGGCACGTGGAGGTTAGCCGTCTTATCCACCCGGAACTCCACCCGACCGGCCTTCGCCTCCCGGATCGCCCGTGGCAGATCCTCCGGGTTGACCACCGTGCCTGCCCGCGGGTTCGGCATCAAACCCCGAGGGCCCAGGATCCGGCCCAGCCGCCCCACCTTGGGCATCATGTCGGGCGTCGCGATCGCCACGTCGAAGTCGGTCCAACCTTCCTGAATCCGCCGGATCCCCTCGTCGTCGCTGATGATGTAATCGGCTCCCGCCTCCTGGGCGATGCGGGCCGCCTCACCGGCGGCGAACACCAAGACGCGGACCTGCTTGCCCAGCCCGTGCGGCAGGACGACCACGCCGCGGACCTGCTGATCCGCGTGACGGGGATCCACCCCCAGGCGCATGTGCACCTCGACGGTGCCGTCGAACCGGGTATAGCTGGTCTCCTTGACCAAAGCCAGCGCCTCGCGGGGGGAATAGAGACGCTCCCGATCGATTTTCTTCAATGCCTCGAGGTATTTCTTCCCTCGCTCACCCATCGCCTCGAACCTCCAGTGGTGCAGACGGGCCAGTCGGCCCTCCCACCTGAGATCCCCACTGCCTGCGCGGCTCAATCAACGATCTGGATGCCCATGCTCCGGGCCGTGCCGGCGATCATCCGCATCGCCGCCTCGATATCCTCGGTGTTCAGATCCTTCATCTTCAGTTCGGCGATCTCCCGAAGCTGCTGGCGGGTGATCCGGCCCACGATCTGCCGGTTCGGCTCCGAGGAGCCCTTCTCGATGCCAGCCGCCCGGCGGAGGAGGTCGGACACCGGCGGCGTTTTGAGCTCCATCGTGAAGGAGCCATCGGTGTAAATCGTGACCTCCACCGGGACGATCTGGCCGGCCATGTGGGCCGTGCGAGCATTGTATTCCTTACAGAACGCCATCACATTGACCCCGTGAGGGGCCAACGTGGGCCCGATCGGGGGAGCTGGGTTCGCCTTCCCCGCCTCGATCTGCAGCTTAATCACCGCTTTGACCTTCTTCGCCATAGAAGATCCCTCGATCAGGATCGAGCCCGCGATGGGGGATGCTTATATCTTTTCCACTTGGGTGAAATCGAGCTCCACCGGTGTCTCCCGCCCGAAGAAGGACACCAGAACCCTCACCTTAGCTTTATCCGGATCGATCTCATCCACGATCCCCACGAAATCCGCGAAGGGACCTTCCGTGATGCGAACCTTCTGCCCAGGCTTGAACGTGACGCGGATCCGTGGAGCCTTGCTCTCCATACGCTTGAAAATCGCCTGGACCTCTTCGGGGCGCAGCGGGGTCGGCTGGTTGCCCATCCCTACAAAGCCCGTCACCCCCGGGGTGAACCGGACCACTGCCCACGAATCCTCGTCCATGATCATCTCGACCAGAAGGTATCCGGGATAGATCCGCTTCCGCACCGGGCGCTTCTTCCCCTCTTTGATCTCGATCTCCTCCTCCTCCGGGATCACGATGTTAAAGATTTTGTGTTGCATGCCCAGGGAGGCGATCCGCTGCTCCAGGTTGTGTTTGACCTTATGCTCGGCGCCGGAATAACAATGGACGATGTACCAGGCCCGCTCCCGGGGAGGGACCAGCGCACCTTCCCCCTCCGCTGCGGAGGATTCCACCGCCTTCCCCTCGCCCTCAGCGGACGCCGAGGCGCTTTCTTCCACCTTTTCTGCCTCCAGCTCCCCGAGCAATTCCTCCAGCGACACCTCCCCTTCTTCGGGGACTTCCGGAGGCGCCGGCCGCTCCTCTGCCCAGCCCATGGATCTCCTTTTCCCATCAAGGTGAACCAGTCATAGTCATACGAGATATGAGAAAACAAGAAGCTGGGCGGAGCCTTCGGAGGCGCCCCGCCCAGCCCCGCGAAGCCCGATCACTCCCGGCTTAACACATACGCGAGCGCCCCCAGGCCCACCAAGCTTCCCACCACCGCGATGCCCACGCGGAGGGGATCCTGAGGCGTGGTGAAGATCCCCCCGAACAGCCAGAAGAAGAAATAGTCCACCAGCCCCAGGAGGATCGACATCGCGATCGTCACCGCCAGCACCACGCCGGTCAGCCGATACAACTCCTGCCGCTCGGGCCAGCGGACCTTCCGAAGCTCTGCCTGAACCTCGCGCAGGTAGCGCAAGGGAGCCCAATCCCCCCGCAGCAGGCGACGGGTCTCCGCAACCTTGGCCACTGGATCCTCACTCCTTGGGTGTCAGCGATCCACCCCTCATCCCCGCGGACGGCCGGCCATCTGCAAATCGCTGGGGCAAGCCCATCGAATGGACACCGGTGTGCCCTCTTTCCATCCGCACGGGGCCTACCAGGCCCCTATCACAAGTTGGGACACCGCCAAGCGGTGTCCCAGAGGTTCTTCCAGGCAGGCCGGCCAGGACTCGAACCTGGAACCTGCGGATTTGGAGTCCGCTGCTCTGCCTGTTGAGCTACCGGCCTGCGCACAAATTGTTCACTGGATCTCCGCGGCCTTATTTGGT
>JBEPYX010000222.1:0-4110 GCA_041641155.1 Thermoflexus sp. | reverse complement strand
ACGAGCGGGAGGCCATCAAGCTGACCTCCCGCATCGCGACGGTGGTGGCGGCCATCGGCCGCGCCCGCAAAGGCCTCCCGCCGGTGCACCCCCGCCCCGACCTGAGCCACGCTGCCAACTTCCTCTACATGCTCTTCGGCGAAGAGCCGGACCCCTTCTACGCGCGGGTGATGGACGTGATCCTGATCCTCCACGCGGACCACGAGTGCAATGCCTCCACCTTCACCGTGCGGGCCATCACGTCCACCCTGAGCGACCTGTATTCGGCAGTGGTGGGGGGGATCGCCGCCCTCAAGGGGCCGCTCCACGGCGGAGCCAACGAAGAGGTCATGCATATGCTTCATGAGATCGGAGAGGTGGAGAACGCGGAGGCATGGGTGCTCCGGGCCCTGGCCCGCAAGCGGAAGATCCCGGGCTTCGGCCATCGGGTCTACAAGACCTATGATCCGCGGGCCCATATCCTGAAGCAATATGCCCTGGAGATCACCCAACGGGCGGGGACGGAGAAGTGGCTGAGGATGGCGGAGGTGATCGAGCGGGTGATGATGGAGCGCCTCGGCTCAAAGGGGATCCAGCCCAACGTGGACTTCTACTCGGGCATCGTGATGGCTTCCATGGGCATCGAGACCGCCCTCTTCACCCCCATCTTCGCCGTGGGCCGCATCGCCGGGTGGGTGGCCCATGCCCTCGAGCAACGGAAGGACAACCGCATCTACCGGCCGCGCTTCTTCTACGTCGGGCCCGAGCACATGGAATACATCCCGATCGAGGAGCGCGGCTGAGCCCCGCGGCCCAACACCCCCTTTCCCCCACCGGGAAGATGAAGGGCGGGGTGGGGATCCCCACCCCGCCCCTCGCTGGGATGGAACGACGGCCCTCCGCATCCCTTATGGGCACATCTTGTTCTCCACACAGGCCTTCTGAAGGGCCTCCATCGCCGCCTGGGCGTCCCGGTTGGTCACGAAGCTGAAGATGATGTCGTTGAAGGCTGTGGCGAAGCCCTCGGGAGCGGCCGAGCCGTGCACCTCGCTCGGGATCAGCTGGTCCCGCGCGAAGCTGTCCATAGAGGACTGGAGGTAGACGTCGAACTTGCTCCGGTCGCAGTCCAAGCGGGCGCAGATGGAGCCCTTCTTGGGGTTGAAGGCCTCCTGGCCCTCCTTCGAGCCGCAGACCTTCAGCCAGGCGATGGCCTGCTCCCGATGCGGGGCCTTCTTGGGCAAGCCGAAGGTGTCGGTCACCACCATGAAGAGCCCCTGGTTGTTCGGCGCGGGAACCCACCCATAATCTACACCCGGCTGGGCGCCCTTGGAGAGGAAGTAGCCATGGGACCAGTCGCCCATAACGGTCATGGCCGCCTTGCCGTCCAGCACCAACTGGGTGGCCGAGTCCCAGGTGTGGGCCGCATGGTCCTCGTTCACATAGTCCAGCATCCGCCCGAAGATCTCGAAGGCCTTCGCCACCTCCGGGCCCGTCCATGGCGTCTGGCCGGTCCACAAGCCGCGGTATTTCTCCGCGCCTAAGACGCCCGCCAGCACCGTCTCGAAGAGGTGGGCCGCCTCCCACTTCAGCTTGTCGCCCAGGGCCAGCGGGGTCACCCCCTTGGCCTTCAAGGCCTCAGCCACCTGGAAGAACTCATCGAACGTGGTGGGCGGCTTCAGGCCATGCTGGTCGAAGATCTTCTTGTTATACCAGAGGACATTCCCCCGATGGACGTTCACGGGGACGGAGTAGATCTTCCCCTCGTGGCTGACCAGGTCGATCAGCTGCTTGGGGAATTTATCCATCCATCCCTCGCTCTGCCAGAGGTCGGTGATGTCCTCCATGTAGCCGGTCTTCACCCAGGTGTCGATCAGCTCTGCCCCGCCGTGGACCTGGAAGGAATCCGGCGGATCGCCCCCCAGCATGCGGGTCTTCAAGACCGCCTTCGCCTGGGCGCCCGCGCCGCCGGCGACCGTGGCGTTGATGATCTCCACGCCGGGATATTTCTGCCGGTAGACCGAGAACATCGCCTCCAGCCCCTCCGCCTCCCCTCCCGCGGTCCACCAGGAGAAGATCTCCAGCTTCTTCGCGGGGGGCGGCGTGGCAGGCGGGGCACAGGCGGAGAGGGTCCAGGCGAGGATCAACCCCAGGGAGACCGCGAGGGACCAGCGCCGTCGCCGGATCATCACTCACCTCCTTTCGCAGCGGGCAGGTGAAATCGAGGCGGATCCGAGGAATCAACGACTTTTTATAAATTATAAAGAGATGGCTAGTTATGTCAAGCCTTAAACGTTCCACAAATCACGATCTCCCCCCTGCCCCGTGGGCATTCCTGAATTTCCTTGCGACTTGCGTTATAATCTTGAGAAATCTTTCACGGGGTGAGCGGAATGCGCGGGGGGCTGGCGCGCTGGGTTTCGTTCACCCACGTCTTCCTGGACTGCGATGGGACGCTGGTCCGGGTGGAGGGGATCGTGGAGCTGGCCCGATTGCGGGGCCAGGAGGCGGCAGTCGCCGCCCTCACCGAGGCCGCGATGTCGGGGGAACTCCCCCTGGAAGCCGTCTATGAGCGCCGCCTCGCCATGATCCGCCCCACCCGTCCCGAGATCCGCCGCCTCATCCGGATCTATCGGGAGAACCTGATCCCCGATGCGCCCCTCGTCCTCCGCGCCCTCCACGCCTGTGGGGTCGCCGTGCACCTGCTGAGCGGAGGGCTGGAGGAAGCCGTGCGGGGGCTGGGGTTCTTCCTGGGGATCCCCCCGCAGCGGATCCACGCCGTCCGGCTTCGCTACGATCCCTTCGCCGGCGCCTGGTGGCGGGGGGAGGAGGGGCCGGCGGCCGGCGTGGAGCCCTCCCCGCTGCTCGGCCACGACGGGAAGGCCCGCATCCTCGAGGGCTTCCGGGCACCCGGCCGGCGCCTGATGCTGGTCGGCGATGGCGCGACGGATCTCGCCGCCCGACCGGTGGTCCATCTCTTCGTCGGGTTCGGGGGGGTGTTCCACCGGCCAGCGATCGCCGAAGGGGCGGATGTCTACATCGCCTGCGACCGCTTGGCGCCGATCCTCCCCTTGGCCCTCTCAGCGGAGCGGGCGCAGGCGCTGCGCGGCACGCCGGCGGAGGCCGTGCTCCGAGAGGGGCTGCAGGCCTTCCGGTCCGGTGAGGCCCGCTTCCGCGATCCCGAACGCCACGAGCGGTTCCTGCAGGCCTGGCACGCCTGGCGATAGGAGGCTCCCATGGACACTCACCCGATGCTGTTCATCCCCGGCCCCACCTACGTGCCGGAGGAGATCGCCCGGGCTCAGGCCCGGCCGATGATCGGCCATCGGAGCCGGGAGTTCACCGCGCTGTTCGAGCGCCTGATCCCCCGCTTGCAGGCCATCTTCCGCACCCGGGGCCGCGTCTTCTTCGTCGCCGCCTCCGGCACCGGGCTGTGGGAGGCCGCCGTCCGCAACCTGGTGCGGCGCAAGGTCCTCTGCCTGATCAACGGCGCCTTCGGGGAGCGCTGGCATCAGGTCGCCCTGGCCAACGGCAAGGAGGCCATCCCCGTTTCGGTGGAATGGGGCCGGGGCATCCGCCCCGAACCGGTGATCGAGGCGCTGGAGGCCCACCCCGACGCGGAAGCCATCACCCTGGTGCACAACGAGACATCCACGGGGGTGATGAACCCGCTCCGGGAGATCGCGGCGGCGGTGCGCCAGGCCTTCCCCGACGTGCTGATCCTGGTGGACGCCGTCTCCTCGCTGGGAGGCGCCCCGCTGGAGACGGACGCCTGGGGCCTGGATTTCGTCCTCACCTCCTCCCAGAAATGCCTCGCCCTGCCCCCCGGCCTGGCCTTCTGCGCGGTCTCCGAGCGGGCCATGGAGAAAGCGAAGGAAGTCCCCCATCGGGGGTATTATTTCGACCTGCTGACCCTGGCCCGCTACGCCGAGCGGGGGGAGACGCCGGCCACCCCCGCCATCTCCCTGCTCTACGCGGCCGACCTCCAATTCGACCGCATCCTGCAGGAGGGGCTCG
The DNA here is from genome assembly GCA_041641155.1 of Thermoflexus sp. GTDB lineage: Bacteria > Chloroflexota > Anaerolineae > Thermoflexales > Thermoflexaceae > Thermoflexus. The sequence goes on along the minus strand of JBEPYX010000222.1, from coordinate 117 downwards.
AGGCTCGATGGGAGCGCCACCGGCGGATGGCCGAACGCGTCCAGGCGTGGGCCGCAGAGCGGTTCGGCCTGTTCGCCGAGGAGGGCTACCGCTCGTGGACCCTGACCTGTGTCGCAA
>JBEPYX010000221.1:0-4116 GCA_041641155.1 Thermoflexus sp. | reverse complement strand
CGCAGGTCGAAGGCCATCTTGTAAAGCGAGAGCCCCAGGCCGGCCAGGGCGTTCAGGACCCGCCAGTCCTGCTTGCGGGGGTAGATCTGGCCCGCCACTGGGAACGCCTCCAGGCCCAGCTCCGCCATGGCCCGCGCCTCCATCTCCGCCGCGGAGTATCCCGTGCCGTGCAACAGGGCCACATAGGAAGCCCGGGTGCCCACCGCTCCCTTGAAGCCCTTCCCGCGAACGGCCGCCCGGCAGCGGGCGATCTCCTCCCAGTCCGCGAGCAGGTCCTGTCCATAGAGGGCTAAGCGGTAGCCTACGGTGGTCGGCTCAGCCGGCTGGAGGTGGGTCCAGGCCATGCAGGGGACATCCGCCCAGCGCTCAATGGCGTCCGCCAGGGCGCGCAAAACCTCGCGCAGGCGCTCCTGGATCAGGCCCAGGGCCTCCCGCAGGCGCAGGGCGTCGGCGTTGTCCTCAATGTCGGCCGATGTCGCGCCCAGGTGGAGCACAGGGCCGCCCTGGGGAGCCTGCTCGGCGAACGTCAACAGCTCGGCCATGAGATCGTGGCCGATCTCCGCCTCGATCTGCTCCGCCCGCTCCAGGCGGAGGTCCTCCGCGTGGGCCTCCAGGTCGGCCAGCTGCTCCGGGCGCACCAGGCCGGCGGCCATCTGTGCCCGCGCCAGCGCGATCCACACCCGCCGCCACAACCGACGGCGATGGGCCTCTGACCAGATGCGGCGCATCTCAGCGCTGCCGTAGCGCCAGGTGAAAGGGGAAAGATAAGTCTCGTGGGTGAACATGCCTTCCCCCTCGAGCGGATGGCATCGATGTTCATCGCAGAGCCACCCCTGCCCAGGGGACGTTGGATCACCCCTCAACTTCCAGGATCTGATCTCGACCAGGGCCGACCGAGACGTAGCGCACCGGGGCGCCGGCCAGCTCGGAGAGGCGGCGGAGATACGCCCGCGCCGCCTCAGGGAGATCCCGCCAGCACCGCGCAGCAGAGGTCGGGCCGATCCACCCCGGCAAGCGCTCATAGATGGGGGTCACCTGCTCCAGGACAGGGGTATCGGGGACATGGGTGAGGATCGTTCCGGAGGGCAGGCGATAGCCGACGCACAACGGGATCTCCTCCAATCCGTCCAGCACGTCCAATTTGGTGACCGCGAGCGCGGTGAAGCCGTTCAGCCAGGCCGCATGCCGCAGGGCCACGCCGTCCGGCCAGCCGCATCGACGCGGGCGGCCCGTCGTGGCCCCGAACTCCCATCCCTCCGGCGGCCCGCCCCGACGCAGACGCTCCGCCAGCTCCCCGTGGACCTCGGTGACCAGCGGGCCCTCCCCGACGGCGGTCGCGAAGGCCTTCACCACCCCGATCACCTCCCGGATCGCCTGGGGGGGGATTCCAGCGCCCACCGCGGCGTAACCGGCCAATGTGTTCGAAGAGGTGACATAAGGATAGATGCCCCAATCCAGATCCCGCATCGCCCCCAACTGTCCCTCCAGGAGGATACGCGCATCCCGGCGGAGGGCATCTTGGAACAAGGGGATGGTGTCTACGATCCGGTCCTTCAGCTGCGCCCGCCACGTTTCGCAGCGAGCGATCAGTTCCTCCAGGGAAGGCGGTTCTCCGCCCAGCGCGGCCATACGGGCGGCGATCGCTGCGTGGGCCTGACGCAGACGCTGGTGGAGCCAGTCCCGGTGCAGCAGGTCGCCCATGCGCAGGCCGATGCGGGCCGCCTTATCGCTATAGGCCGGGCCGATGCCGCGGCGGGTGGTGCCGAGGGGTCGATCCCCCCGGCCCCGCTCCTCTAGCTCGTCCCGCTGCCGATGATAAGGGAAGACCAGATGGGCGCGGTCGGAGATCCACACCCGCGAGGTATCCACCCCAGCGGCCTCGAGCGCGGCTAGCTCTTGGAGCAACGTGTCCGGATTCACCACCGTCCCCGCGCCGATGATGCAGGCTGTTCCGGGGTGGAATACTCCGGAGGGCACCAGGTGCAGGCGGAAGGTCCCATATTCGTTGACCACCGTGTGGCCGGCGTTGTCCCCGCCCTGCACGCGCACAACGATCTCGGCTTCGCGGCTGAGGTAATCCACGATATGGCCCTTGCCCTCGTCGCCCCAAAATGCCCCGACCACCGCGATCACGGGCATGGCCTCGCCTCCCGATCTGCCTCCTCTGATCCGCCTCCTCTCGGCACGCCGGCGAGAAGAGAACCGAAGCCCGAAGGCGCCCGATCCATCTACGCCTCCTGCATCTCCCCCCGCGCGGGGGCATCGATCACCCGCCCTTCCCGCTCGTCCCGAGGGGCCTCCAGCATCGGGAACTCGGGCTCAGCGCCCGGCATCACCGACTGGCCACGGAAGTATCCTCCTTCATCGATGACCAGAGAGCCGGCGTTGATCTCCCCCCACACCTTCCCGCTGGAAAGGATCTCCACCCGGCCGGAGGCGTGGATCTTCCCGATGAGGAGGCCAGCCACGGAGACGTTGGTCGCGCGCACCTCCGCGCGGACCCGGGCACTTTCGCCAATAATCAAGTTCCCGCTGATCTCCATGGAGCCCTCGAAGATCCCCTCCACCCGGATGGTCCCATCGCCCTGGAGAGTGCCTTTCACCACACACGTGGGACCCAACACGGTCTCCACGGGCGCGCCCGGGCTCACCGGCTTCGGCGCTGCAGGCGCTTTCTCCGGCTTCGATCGCCCGAACATTGTCTCCCTCCTGGCGTGAAGGATATACTTTACTATAGAGAGAACCTTTCCAGCCTGTCAACGGGCCCTAAGGAAGGGCGCGAAGGCGTCCGTGAGCGGCGTTCCCGGCCCCGTGTGAGCTCTGGTCGCCGTCTCGCGGGGGAAGGCCGCGTAGAGGAAAGGAGGGCCCGATGCATAGCGTCCTGATCCTGGCCGGCGGCCAGAGCCGCCGGATGGGGCGAAACAAAGCCTTCCTGGATTGGAACGGGCACCCGCTGATCGTCGATCTGGTGGAGCGTTTCCGCACGGTCTCCGATGATGTGATCGTGATCGCCCCCGACCCGGAACTGTTCCAGGGCCTCCCCGCCCGCCTCGTCCTGGATCCTTCCCCGCCCATCGGGCCTTTGGGGGGGTTGTGGTCCGGCTTGCTCAGCGCCCGTTATGAATGGGCGTTTGCGATGGCCTGCGACATGCCTTTGGCCGACCCCCGGGTGGTGCGCTGGCTGTTCGATCAGCGCGAGGAGGCGGACGCGGTAGTCCCGGTGGACGAGCAGGGGCGCCCTGAGCCGCTGCACGCGCTGTATCGCGCCTCCTGCCTCAACGCCATCGCCTCCGCCATAGCCGCAGGCCAGCGAGCCCTCACAGCCTTCTACCCCGCCGTCCGGGTCCGCTACCTCCCGCCATCGGCCTGGCGCGCCATCGACCCGGAAGGTCGCTCGTGGCGGAACATCAACACCCCGGAGGACTGGGAACAGCTTCAGCGAGAGCGAGCAGGGCGATCCGGGTTCGTTCCCTCCCCCAACAGCCGCATCCTGGCGTAGGCCAGCGCCCCGAAGAGCCCTACATCATCCCCCAGGGCCGCCAGGAGGATGGGGGTGACGTAATCTGGGGTCATCGCGCGCTCCCGGGCGTATGTGCGGATCTTTTCCAGGAACCACTCCCCGCTCTTCATCACCCCGCCGCCGAGGATCACCAGGGTCGGGTTGAAGATATGCCAGAGGCTGGCGATCCCCACCCCCAGATAGAACGCGGCCCGATCCATGATGGCGCTCGCCACCGGGTTCCCATGGGCAGCGGCCTCCGCGACCTCCGCCGCGGTGATGGCGGCGGGGTCCCGCCAGGGGACGGGCTCGCCCCGCGCCCAGGCCTCCCGGGCCATCCGCGCGATGGCCGTCCCTGAGGCCACGGCCTCCAGGCACCCCGTCCGCCCGCAGCTGCACCGCGGCCCATCCCGCGCCTCCACCACGAGGTGGCCCAGCTCCGCCCCCAATCCGTGGGCGCCCTCCAGCAGCACGCCGTGGGTGATCACCCCGCCCCCGATGCCGGTGCTGACGGTCAGGTACACGAGATGGGCATGCCCGCGGCCCGCCCCATACTGCCATTCCCCCAGGGCCGCCAGGTTGGCGTCGTTGCCTACAAAGCACGGCACCTGGAACCG
>JBEPYX010000220.1:0-4121 GCA_041641155.1 Thermoflexus sp. | reverse complement strand
GACGCCCTCGGTGGGGTTGGGTGCCTTCGGGGCCTGACCCTGCCGAAACCCTGCGGGGTCACAGCGATTGAAGAGATCGGATGGGATCTTCACACATGAAATCCGCAAAGGAGCGCAATGATCCGGGGGAAGGCGTTAGAGGGATGGCTGCCGCTGGCCCTGCTGGCCCCGGCTGTGCTTTTCTTGGTTTTACTCATCGCGATCCCCAGCCTCCAGGCGCTATGGCTCGCTTTCCAGACTCCGAGCGGGAGCTGGTCGCTGGATCCATTCCGCCGCATGATCGGCGACACCCGCTTCCTTCCTGCGCTGCGCAACACCCTGACCCTGATCGCCCTGGTCATCCCGATCCAATTGGTCCTGGCGTTGACGATGGCCCTGGTCGTGCAATCCCGCCGCCGTGGGGCCAGCTTCTTTCTCTACCTGTATTCGATCCCATTAGCCATCTCCGAGCTGGCGGCGGGTCTGGTCTGGCTGGCCATCTTCACCGAGCGAGGATATCTCAACGTGATCCTGCACGGCCTGGGGTGGATCGGTCGCCCGATCGTGTATCTCTCGTATGAGCGTCCCCTGGGCATCCTCTTGGCGGTTGTGGTCGCCGAGGTGTGGCGGGCGACGGCGATTGTGATGGTCACTCTGGTGGCCGGGTTGCAGATGATCATGGGGGAGTATTGGGAGGCGGCGGAGGTGTTCGGGGCCAACCTGATCCAGAAGCTCCGCTATGTGATCCTGCCGCTGCTGCGACCCAGCTTGCAGGCAGCGCTGATCATCCGAACCCTTTTCGCCTTCCAGACGTTCGCCGTGGTGGTGGCTCTGGGCGGTGGGGTGTTGCCTGTGCTGGCCTCGGAGGCTTACATCTGGTATGCGGGCGCCAACAACCCGCATGTGGCCGCTGCCTACTCGCTGGTGATCTTAGCCCTCTCGGTGGCCACTACGGGCTTTTATCTATATGCGTTGCGCGTGCGGCCTGAGGAGATGGGGCGATGAGGTGGCGTTCGTGGATGGGGGATGTCCTCTGGTATATCGGGGCGATCACACTGGCCTTGTGGGTGCTGGCCCCGATCTATCTCATCGGCTTGTTGGCTTTTAGCCAGCGCATGGCGGTGTATCGTTGGCCCCGCCCGCTGCTTCCCCTTGAGCCCTCCGCGGAGACGATGTGGTTCTTTTTGAACGCCACCGGGACGTTGGCAGCCACCCGCAACAGTGTGGTGGTGGGCTTGCTCACGGTGGCCCTCTCCCTGATCCTAGGGGCGCCGGCCGGATATGCCCTGGCGCGGTTCGCCTTCCCCGGCCGCGAGGCCGTCCGCATGGGGATCCTGATGACCCGCATGTTCCCGATGGCCATTCTCTCAATCCCCTTAGCGGTCACCTTCATCCGGATCGGACTGTATGACACCCCGTGGGCGGTGGCGTTGGTCCACACGGCCATGGCCCTCCCCTTCGTGATCCTGATCACGGCCAGCATCTTCGTCTCCATCCCCCGGGATCTGGAGGAGGCTGCCATGACCCTGGGGTGCAGCCCGCTCTCTGCGTTCCTTCGGATCTCCCTCCCCCTGTCCCTTCCTGGGCTGGCGGCCGCCGCGCTGTTCACCTTTGTGATCTCTTGGAACGAAGTCTTCGCCGCGGCCATCCTCACCCTTCGTCAACGGACGCTGCCGGCGCTGGTGATCACGGTCCTCAACGAGTCACCCTTGTATTTCCGATTCGCGGGGGGATTCTTTATGGTTGCTCCCGCTTTGGTGATCCTTCTCCTCATCCGGCGTTACCTCTTTAACCTGTGGGGGATCGGCGGCCGCTGAAGGAAGCGTTCGTTCCCCACATCGATTGGAACCGTGCGTTCGGAATGGAGGAGGGACGATGTCCGGTGTGCGCCTGGAGGAGGTTCGCAAAACCTTCGGCAAGGTGGTGGCGCTGCGGGGGGTGTCCCTCACGGTGGAGGATGGAGAGTTCTTTGTGCTCCTTGGCCCTTCGGGGTGCGGCAAGACGACTCTGCTGCGGTGCGTGGCGGGTCTGGAACGGGTCGATCACGGTCGGATCTTCATCGGGAACCGGGAGGTCACCGATCTCCCGCCGCGCCGTCGGAATATCGCCATGGTCTTCCAGAGCTACGCGGTGTTCCCCCATATGAAGGTCTATGACAACATCGCCTTCGGCCTCCGCATGCGGCGGATCCCGGAGATGGAGGTGCGACGGCGGGTGGAGCGGGTGGCGGCGATGTTGCAGATCGAAGCGCTGTTGGACCGCTACCCAGCACAGCTCTCAGGCGGCCAGCGGCAACGGGTGGCGGTGGCCCGAGCCCTGGTCGTGCAGCCAGAGGTGTTGTTGATGGATGAGCCCCTCAGCAACCTCGACGCGCTGTTGCGGCTGCACGCCCGAGCGGAGTTGAAACGCCTCCATCAGGAAACGGGGATGACGATCCTCTACGTCACCCACGATCAGGTGGAGGCGATGAGCTTGGGGGATCGCATCGCCGTGATGCGGGAGGGCGAGATCGTGCAGATCGATACTCCCATGCGGATCTATGAGGCGCCGGCCACGGTGTTTGTGGGGGGGTTCATCGGGAACCCTCCGATGAACTTCCTGCATGGGGTGGTGGAGGATGGTCGCGAGGGGCGGTGCTTCGTTCTGGAAGGCCACCGCCTCCCCATCCCTCCCCCGGGCGGGATCTCCCCGGGGCAACCCTTGCTCCTGGGGATCCGGGCGGAGAACATTCAGGCCGATGAGGTCCCCCGCCCCGGCGCGCTGCCGGCCACGGCCCTGGTGGTGGAGCCGTTGGGGGCGCAGCTGCTGGTCACCGCTCGTCTGGGCGATCAAACCCTCAAGCTCTCGCTTCCGCCCGGACGTCCCGTCACGCCCGGTCAGACCCTCTGGCTGTCGTTTCCTCCTGCGGCGATCCGCTGGATGGATGCCCAGAGCGGCCAGGCGATCTTATCCTGAAAGGCGGTGGGGATCCCTCACGGTTTCCCCGATCCCTCGGCTGGGTTGAAATTCCTGCCCCCCGTTTCTCCTCCCTCCTTTCTGTTGCTCTCCTTGCGCTCTCCGGCCTGAAAACCTTAGAGGCTCGTTTGGCCCATCCCCCGATTGAGCCCCCGCCCATTCGGGCGGGGGCTCCCCCGGCCGTTCGGGGGAGGCGAGGGGTGGGGTTCCCGAGTATGCTGGGATTACAGGGTGAAAATTAAGGAGGGTGCGATGGGTGCGGAGGATCGGAACCTGTTGGCCGCGCTTTCCGAGGCGATGGCCGAGGCCGTCGCTCGAGGGGCGATGGCCACCGTCACCGTGGACGCGCGGGATCGGCTCCCCGCCAGCGGGGTGGGATATGCGGCGGACCTGGTGCTCACCGCCGATCACGTGATCGAGCGGGAGGAGATCCGCGTCGTGCTGCCCGATGGCCGCGAGCGCCCCGCCGTCCGCATCGGCCGGGACCCTTCCACCGACTTAGCGCTGTTGCGGGTGACCGGGGGCCCGGTCCCCCCGCTGGAGGTGGCCGCGCATGAGCCCCGGGTCGGGCAACTCGTCCTCGCCCTCGGCCGGCCAACCGCTGAGGGCATCCAGGCCAGCATGGGGGTGATCAGCGCCATCGGCGGGGCGCTCCCCACGCCTGGGGGCGGATGGCTGGAGCGCTACATCCGAACGGACGTCACGATGTATCCGGGGTTCTCGGGCGGCCCGCTGGTGGATGTGGAGGGGCGGGCGCTGGGGATCAACACCTCCGGCCTGGGCGGGATCCCCCTGACCATCCCCATCCGGCTAGCGTGGCGGGTGGCGGAGGCGCTGGCCCGGGAGGGTCGGGTGCGGCGCGGATATCTCGGCATACGGGCCCAGGCGGTCCCTCTGGCTCCGGCGCAACAGGCGACGCTGGGGCGCGCGCAGGCGCGCGGCTTGCTGATCGTGGGGATCGAGGAGGGCAGCCCCGCCGCCCAGGGCGGCCTGCAGGTCGGGGATATCCTGACCGCCTTCCAAGGGCAACCGGTGGAAGAGGTTGAGGATCTCCAGGGCCGGCTCATGGGGGCGATCGTGGGCCAGGCGGCGGAGGTGGAGGTGCTCCGCGGTGAGGCCCGGCGGACGACGACGGTAGTCATCGGGGAGCGTCAAGGGGCGCAGGAGGAAGCGCGATGGGGGTTCCG
>JBEPYX010000219.1:0-4124 GCA_041641155.1 Thermoflexus sp. | reverse complement strand
CGTCCTGCAGGCGGATCGGCCCCTTCCACAGCTGGATCGAGCCATCGCCCAGGCCCTTGATGAACTCGTCCAGTTTGGCGGAAGCCTCAGGGCTCAATGCTTTCCCCTTCAAGAAGCCCACATAACTTGTGTCCGGGTTGTTGATATCCTTCCAGTCCGGCCCCACCCAATCCCAGGACGGCTTCCATGTGCCCTCCAGGACGGCCTTGATGTGGGCCAGGTAGGCGGGGCCCCAATTGAAGTATGGCACCCCCAGACAGACATCGGGGGCCTCCTCGCAGGCGCCGATGTAATCGTAGGGGATCGCCCACACCTTCTTGCCCGCCTGGGCTGCCTTGGCCGCCTCCCGCAGGGCCTCCGTGGTGTCGATGCCGGAGATGATCACGTCGTAGCCGGAGTTGATGAAGTCCTGGGACACTTGCGTGGGATCGGCGGTCACGCCGGGGATGTGGAACCAGAAGCCGATCCAGGTCACCTTGAACTTGAGATCGGCCGCCGGCTTGCCCCTATACTGCTCCCAGCAATACTTAGCGCCCAGGTAGGCGGCAGCGGCGAGGCGCCGGGTCTCATCGTTGATCAGCGGCCCCAGGTAACCGATCCGGCCCGTCTGGGTGGTCAAGGCGGCGGCGCACCCGGCGATCATCTTCCCGTATTCCATCTGCCCCATCACGTTGGCCAGGTTGGGGATGCCCTTGTAGTTCTTGCCCTCCTTCCAGGCGTCATCCCCCGAGGCGTGGATCACCACGATGTCCGGATGGGCCTTTGCGAACTTGATGGCCTCGTCCTTGTGGTCGTCTGAGTTAAAGATGATCACCTTGGCGCCTTTGGCCACCAGCTCCTCCGCCAGCTGGGAGGCCGTCGTCCCAGGGCGGTCGGCCGGGTTCACCTTATCGATGTAGAGCATCTTCGCCCCGGGCAACTTCTGCTCCACATACTTGCCTCCCTCATAGTGAGCCTGGCTCCAGCCCCGGTCGTTGTAGGGGCCGACGAGGAGCATCCCGAAGATGATCTCCTTGGCAGCGGCGGTGGGCGTGGACGGGGCGGTCGTGGGGGCAGGGGTGGGCGGCGGGGCAGCGGGGGCAGTGGCGGTCGCAGGGGCAGGCGTGGCCGGTTGGGCACACGCCGCCAGCAGCAGGGCAACGCCCAGGAACAAGCTCACAGCGGTCCACCGATGCCGATGGAGAACCATTCTTCTCCTCCCGCAGAGGGATCTTGCCTCTTATTGTATTCGGCTCGAAATGGGGAGGCAACTGGAGCGCTCGCGATCAATGGACCCGCGGGATGGTGATGCCCTGCTGGTTCTGGTAGCGCCCACCCCTTTCCCTATAAGATCGCTCGCAGACCTCATCCGCCTCGAAGAAGAGGACCTGGGCGATCCCTTCGTAGGCATAGATCTTCGCGGGCAGGGGGGTGGTGTTGCTGATCTCCAGGGTGAGATACCCCTCCCATTCCGGCTCCAAGGGGGTGACGTTGACGATGATCCCACAGCGGGCATAGGTGGACTTCCCCACGCAGACCACCAGGACGTTCCGGGGGATCCGGAAATACTCCACGCTCCGAGCCAGGGCGAAGGAGTTCGGGGGGATCACGCAGACCTCGCCGCGCACATCCACAAACGAACGGGGGTCAAAGTTCTTCGGGTCGACGATGGTGCTGTAGACATCCGTGAACACCTTGAACTCATCGGCCACACGGATGTCATATCCATAGGAGGACAGCCCGTAGGAGATCACCCCCGGGCGCACCTGGGATTCTTCGAAGGGCTCGATCATCCGATGCGTGAGGGCCATCTCGCGGATCCAGCGATCGGATTTCAGACCCATCGGCTTCGTCCCCTCCAGGTAAAGTGCTCCTGAATCCGAAGGAACGATCATCCGCGGGGGATCTGAAGCAACGCGCCCAGGAGCAGCGCCTGGACCAGGATCCCGATCAGCCATAGGCCATACGCCGCCGGCCGCTCCTGCTCATGCAACAGCCCCCCCAAGCCCGCGTTCACGATCCAAGTGACGGCCCCCAGAGCCGGGAGGCGGGTGAGATGGGACGCCGGGCTGAGCAGGGCCTCCGATGATCCCCCCAGGCGCACCCAGGGCGGCATACCGGGGAATCGGAGACAGAGCCATAGCCACATCCCCCACAGCAGCAGCCCGCCGACCGCGATGAGGATCCAGGCCGCTCGATCCTCCCAGAGCGCCCGCTGGCGCCACCGGGGGAACATCGTCGTCTGCGCCAGGCGCTGGGTGGGCCCCATGGCCGCCCGCTCGGCGAAGGCTTCCCGAAAGGCCTCCGGATGAGGCGGGGAGATCGCATAGATGGCCGCTTCCGTGACCACCCAGAGTTGTTGAGGAAGATCATCCGTGGCGAAGAAAAGGACCGGCCGGTCTTCCGCTACCGCCCACGCGTGGCCGGTGTAAAGGCCCGGCCAGCGCAGGCCCCGCCATCTCCGGATCGCCCCCCGGGTGGCCGGGCCGGGGCGCAACGCTTGGATCGCATGGATGGGGATCACGTGAACGGCCGGCCACCAGGTGATCGTCAACCCGTTGCGGTCTAGGTAATAGCGGGCGGACCGCAGCCCCTGCAACGTGTAACCGACCCCCACCGCCCCGATCAGGGCGAGGATCGCCGCCGTTGAGGCCACCGCCGTCCGTGGTGAGGGCGGCTGGGTCGCTGTGTATCCTCCCCCGATCAGGACGATCAGGCCCAACGCACCCAGCATCCCGGAGCCGACCCACAGCCCGCGCCGTCCGTCCGGCCGCTCCGTCATCCCTCCCCCTCCGGCGAGGTCAGCATGTATCCGAAACCGCGCACGGAGACCAGCACCTCGCCGCGCTCGGGATCCAGCCCTAACCGCTTGCGGATCTGACGGATGTGGACCTTCAGCAACTCCCGCGCCTCGGGATCGTCCGCCTCGATCCCCCACACCTCCCGCACCAGATCGGCATGGGAGACGACCTGGCCCGCCCGGCGGGCCAAGACGTTCAGGATCTTGAATTGAAGCGGCGGAAGCTGCACCGGCCGGCCCCGCCAGATCACTTGCTTCCGCCCATGGTCAATCACCAAAGCCCCGACCCGCAGGATCTCCCCGCCGGTCCACATCTGGAACGCTCGCACCGACCGGGCCAGCCGATCCCAGATCGGATCCCGATCGACGCCCTCCACGGGGCAAATCAACGGAAGGGGGGAACACCCCCGAAGGGCGCTGAACAGCCCCCGGCCGTTACGCTCCAGCCACTCCCGATCGGCCACGATGACGTCAGGGATGGCGCGGGCGATGAGGGCCATCGCGCCGCGCAGGTCGGGGGCGTAATGCGCCACATGCCCGACCTGCACCGCGCTCTGGAGCAACCGCTCTCCAACCTCTAGATCCGGATGAACGATCAGCACCCGCAGGCGATCCATCCCGTTCCCGATCTCGCTCACCGCCGAAGCGCCTCGCCGTTCCGATGGGATCGCGAAACCTCCCACCCCTCTGACGACCCCTCAGTCCGTGGGCGGGGCCGCGGGAGGCGGCGTCCATTGACGCACGCGCAACCGGAGCCCCTCCACTCCGACCACTTGAACCGGAGCGCCAGCCGGTATCATACCGGCTTCGCTCTCCGCCGTCCACAACTCCCCTGCCACGTGCACCATCCCGATCGGATTGAGGTCCGTGCGGGCCTCGCCGAGGCGCCCGATCAAGGTTTCTATCCCCATCACGCTGGGCCGACGCTGGGCCTGCAACGCCTTGGCGATGATGAACCCAAAGAAGCCAGCCATCGCCAACCCGGTCCCCCCCGCCACCCACGGGGAAAGCGGCGGGAAGGGGGAACGCGCCACGGGGGCGAACAGCACCAGCGCCCCGGCAATAAAGGTGGCGGTCCCGGCCACCGTCAGCGCACCATGGGTCGGCGCCTTCACGTCCAGGATGAACAGGACCAGGGCCACGGCGATCAGCAGCAAGCCCAGCCAGTTGACCGGCAACAGCCCGATCCCGTAGGCCGCCAGCAGGAGCGACACCACGCCGATGAACCCCGCCACCCAGCCGCCCGGGTTGGACAGCTCGATCAGGATGGCCTGCACCCCGATGGCCAGGAGGATCAGCGCGATGTTCGGGTTCACCAGACGGTGGAGGATCTCCTCCACGATGT
>JBEPYX010000218.1:0-4124 GCA_041641155.1 Thermoflexus sp. | reverse complement strand
GCGTCTGGTAGGGGAACTTGTCCGGCGGGATGAAGTTCTTGCGCCGGAACTCCGCCGGGTCCTCCCCCAGCTCCCGGGCCATCCGGTCCATCAGCCGCTCCACCACATAGGTGGCCTCCGGCCGCCCGGCCCCCCGATAGGCGTCCACCGGGGTGGTGTTCGTGAAGACCCCTGTCACCTCGCAGTAGATCGTCGGGATCTCATATTGGCCGGAGAGCAGAGTGCCGTAGAGGTAGGTGGGGATGGCGGGGGCGAAGGTGGAAAGATAAGCGCCCAGATTGGCGATGGTCTTCACCCGCATCCCCAGGATCTTCCCCTTCTCATCCACCGCCAGCTCAGCCTCGGTGATGTGGTCCCGGCCGTGGGCGTCGCTCACGAAGCTCTCCCGCCGCCGCGCCGTCCACTTCACCGGCCGGCCGACCTGCTTAGCCGCCCAGGTGACGATGGTCTCCTCCGGGTAGAGGAAGATCTTGCTCCCGAACCCGCCCCCCACATCTGGGGAGATCACCCGGAGCTTGTGCTCCGGGATGCCCAGGACGAAGGCCGCCAGGAGCAGACGGTGGACGTGGGGGTTTTGGCTGGTGACCCAGAGGGTGTATTCGTCGGTGGCCGGGTTGTATTGGGCCATGGCGGCCCGGGGCTCGATGGCGTTGGGGATCAACCGCTGGTTGACCAACTCCAGCTTCACCGTCCGATGGGCCCGCCGGAAGGCCTCCTCGGTCTTCTCCTGGTCGCCGATGGACCAGCGGAAGCAGACGTTGTCCGGGGCCTCATCGTGGACGGCAGGGGCGCCGGCCTGGAGGGCCTTGGCCCCATCGGCCACCGCGGGGAGGACCTCGTACTCCACCTCGACCAGCTCCGCCGCGTCCTCGGCCGTGTAGCGGTCCTGGGCGATCACCACCGCCACGATCTCCCCCACATGGCGGACTTTGTCCACCGCCATCGGATAATGGGGGGGAAGCTTCATCCCGGGGAGCAGCCAGCCGCAAGGGAGGGACCTCACGCCGCTGTCCACCATGTCCTTCCCGGTGAACACAGCGATCACCCCGGGATGCTGCAGCGCTTTCTCTTTGCGGATGGCCTTGATCCGGGCATGGGCATGGGGGCTGCGCACCATCGCCGCGTAGACCAGGCCGGGCAGGGTGAGATCATCCACATAAGTGCCGCGCCCGGTGATGAAGCGCGGATCCTCCCGTCGTTTCATCGCCACGCCGAAATAACGCGTCGCCATCGCCACCCTCCTTCCCAACGCAAAGGTCGCTGGGGGACGAGCTCCCGGGCCTCAGGCATGCACCCGGAGCTTCTCCGCCGCGTAGCGCACGGCCCGCACGATGTTGTGGTAGCCGGTGCAGCGGCAGTAGTTGCCCTCCAGGGCGCGGCGGATCTCCTCATCGGTCGGGTTGGGATTCCGTTGCAGGAGATCGTAGGCGGAGAGGATCATGCCCGGGGTGCAGAAGCCGCACTGGAGGCCGTGCATCTCCCAGAAGCCTTCCTGGAGCGGATGGAGCTGGCCCTCCCGCGCCAGGCCTTCGATGGTGGTGATCTGGGCCCCGTCGGCCTGGACGGCGAAGACCGTGCAGGATTTCACCGCTTTCCCATCCATCAGGACCACGCAGGCGCCGCACTGGCTGGTGTCGCACCCCACGTGGGTCCCGGTCAGCCCCAGGACCTCCCGCAGGAAATGCACCAGGAGCATCCGAGGCTCCACCTCCCGTTGATACATCTGGCCGTTCACCGTGACCGTCACCGGAACTTTCATGAGCCCCTCCCGGATGAAGGATGGAGACCGCCGCGGGATCTGCACACGCGAGCCGCGGGCGAAATCCGATGCCCCAACGTTGAGGGAGGCCGTCTGGGTTCCCCCTTCGCGCGGTCGGGCGCGCTTCCTCCTCACCTTTCCCAGAAACCGCGGCGCGCCGGCCGGACGCCCTCGCGATACCCACCACCCCTTCCCGCGGATGAAGGGAGGGCCGGGCGGCGCCCGGGTTCCCCGTTCAAACGGAGTCGCCGAGCTGGGCTTCCAGATTCTTCAGGCCCTGGTTCACCAGCATCTGCGCGGTCGGCTCCAGGAGCCGGGCGCCCAGGCTCATCAGGAGCCCGGTCACCGTGGCCTCGCCCTCGTAGTGCATCACGGTCTCCCCATCGTCGGCCGTGAGGTCTATGACGCCGTTGGCGTCCACCGTGCCCTGAGGGCCCTGGGCCTGGATCCGAATGCGGTAATGGTTCGGGGGATCCATTTCCGAGAGGGTGATGCGGGCTTTGTAGCGGCCGCTGATGGGCCCGACGCCCAGGCGCATCTCCGCCTCATAGGCGTTCTCACCCACCGGCTCCAGACGCTCGATCCCGGGCAGCAGCCGGGCGATGATTTGGGGGTTCATCAGAGCCCCCCACACGCGATCGATCGCCGCCTTGAACCGGTAGGACCCTTTCAGCCGCATGCGGCTGCTCGCTCAAGGGGATAATCCCTTTTGGTACTTCCCATTATAATGAGGGATCCCTATCGCTGTCAAGACACGGCGCCACGATGCGACAACGGAGCAGATCTTCCCTTAATTTGAGAAGTACATAACAAAATTGTGATAAACTATACGAGTTGGTTGGAACGTTCGGATGGGAGGGGCCGGGCGGCTGGAGCGGGACGCTCCGGCTGGCGATCGGCGGGCGCGACCGCAGCGGGCCTCGCGATTGCTCGTCGCCCCGGGGCGATGGTATAACGTCCCTTCGGGAATCTCCGAACTGGAGGGATCCGATGGAGATCGAGGTACAAATCGGCGCGATCCAGGATGTCGAGGCGGATGCCATCGTGGTGAACCTGCTGGAGGGGGTGACGACCCCTGGGGGAGCCACGGCGGCGGTGGACCAGGCGCTGGGGGGACGGATCTCACGGGTGCTGGCCGCCGGCGATTTCCAGGGCCGCCTGGGCGAGACCCTCGTGCTCTACACCGATGGGCGGATCCCGGCGCCCCGGGTGATCCTGGTCGGGCTGGGCCCCGAGGCCTCCTTCCACGCGGAGAGGGTCCGCTACGCTGCCGCCGCGGCCGCCCAGCGCGCCCGGGAGCTTCGGGTGCGGCGCCTTGCCACAGTGGTCCACGGGGCCGGCCGGGGAGGCCTCTCCCCGGAGGAGGCCGCCCACGCCACTGTGGAGGGAACCCTCCTCGGCCTATATACCTATGGGCGCCGGAGGGAAAACGCCGGATCCGCCGGGCCGGAGACCCTCCTCCTGGTGGAGTTCGACGCCGCAAAGGAGGCCGCGATCGCCGCCGGCGCTCGCCGCGCCCAAATCCTCGCCCGCTTCGTGAACCGGGCCCGGGATTGGATTAACGAGCCGGGCTCCGACATGACCCCCCGCCGGCTTGCGGAGGAGGCCAGCAGCTTGGCCCATGAAGTAGGGGTGCGGGCCCAGGTCCTGGACGAGCGGCAGATCGCCGCTCTGGGGATGGGGGCGCTCACGGCGGTCGCCCGGGGCAGTGAGGAGCCGCCTCGCTTTATCATCTTGGAATACGCCCCGGAGGGCCGCCTGGAACGGCCGGTGGTCCTGGTGGGGAAAGGGATCACCTTCGACAGCGGGGGGCTGAACCTGAAGGGCGAGGAAGGGATGCGCACGATGAAAGGGGATATGGCCGGCGCGGCCGCCGTGTTGGGCGCCACCCTGGCTGCCGCCGCCCTTCAGCTTCCGATCCCCGTCGTCGCCCTAGCCCCCGCCTGTGAGAACATGCCCTCCGGCCGGGCCTACAAGCCCGGCGACATCCTGCGGGCCCTCAACGGCAAGACCATCGAGATCGTGAACACCGATGCGGAGGGCCGGCTGATCCTGGCCGATGCCCTCTCCTACGCCGCCCGCTATGCCCCCCGCGCCGTGATCGACGTCGCCACCCTGACCGGGGCCGCCATCATCGCCCTGGGCCAGGATGTGGCGGCGGCCCTGTTCTCGAACGACGAGGGCTTGGCCGCGGCGCTGCTCCGGGCCGCCGAGGCGACCGGCGAACGCCTGTGGCGCATGCCGCTGTGGGAGGATTACTTGGAGCGCATCCGGAGCGACGTCGCCGACGTCAAAAACAGCGCGGGCCGCTACGGGGGACTGGGGACCTCGGCGATGTTCCTTCGGCAGTTCGCCCCCGAGGGCG
>JBEPYX010000217.1:0-4135 GCA_041641155.1 Thermoflexus sp. | reverse complement strand
GGCGTCGCGGCACACCGTCACACCTGGGCGGGGGTTCGGTCCACATTCCCAACGACCCGCACAAGGTCGATTCTACCCCCAGAGTCCTTTCGGCCTTGCAGAACCTTTCGGGCGACGTCTTCGCCGATCCCGCGACGCTGCATCCCCAACACCGCGTGGGCGGTCGGCGCATACTCGTCGATGGGCGCCGGCCTTTTGCCCTTCGGGCGCGCGGCTCCAACGCGAAAAGCCCGCCCCATTCCTTCTGAAGCCCTTTGACCTTTTCGCGAAACTCAGGCAGCTGGGTCGCTTCCGCAATGGCGGATGTGGCTTTGTTCTAATCGCCGGCACGGAAGGTCTGCGCGCCTTCTTCCGATCAGCGCATTGGCGATGGCTTCAATCTCCTCAAGAAGGACCTCAAAGCCTCGTCGACGCCGTTCTTATCCCTCGCCCTCACCTTCGAGTAAATCCCGGAACTCCAGAAATCCACGGCTGCCAAGATGGTGGATGATCCGCTTTGCCTCCTCCCTAGCGGTGGGATTCCGCAAGGCCACCTCAAGAATCCTTCGGACATGATCGCGGCCTGCGTGGAGGGTCCAGCCTGCACGGTCCCCTTCGGCAATCTTTCTCAAGCATTGAGCTGATTCCAGCGGATAGCTTTCCACAGTCCGCGCAAGATGCTCCAGCACCACATCTTCGGGGTCCGTGTGAGGGGCGAGTTGGAGCGACTCGAGAAGCTGGCTAATGGCCCAGCCCACGTCGAACTTGTCCGAGATGAACCACCAGCCAAAGGCGGCCATCTCTTTTACAAAGTCGGCAGTGGAAGGAGCTAGTTTGGCTCGCGTAAGACGGACTTCTCAAAGCTACGCCAGCCGGTTGAGAACCTCCGCATGGATCTCTTCACTGGTTTGCTTTAGCGCGCGTCCTACGTAACCAAGCGTGTGCCCTCTGAGGGCATCGGTCGCCTTTTTCCAGAAGGCTGCAAACAACGGCTCCTCCTTCGAGCGGGCGTCCGCGTGGGCCTAGCCCTTGGGGAGCATCCCTTTGATGGCGGGGTTGTGTTCAAAGCTCGGCGTCGTGCGCTGGACCCAGGCGAAGTGGCCGTTACCAACAGATGGCACGCCGAACTTCCAGCCCTTGTCCTCCCGCACGTACTTCCCTCCCCAGCCCTTCATGTTGAACGGTGGGTTGGCCAAAGGGGTGTGGAGGTCCATGACCCGATCACTCCTCGAGGAAGAAGTCGGCATCCACCTTCTTGACCAGGTAGGTTCCGACAGTGGAGACACCCACGTTGTATTCGAACATGAGCTCTGCCAGCTGCTCACCGTCAATGAGCACGATCTTGCTATCGATTCGCTCGACATATTCCCTGGCCTCCTTGGTGAAGGTGGAGGTGGTGATGAACACCCCCTTGCGGGCGCGGTGTCCTTGGAGGGCCCCAACGAACCTTTGAATTTCCGGTCTACCCACGGGTTGCTCCCAGCGCTTGACTTGAACGTAGACGACGTCAAGGCCCAGCCGGTCCTCCTTGATGATGCCGTCGATCCCTTCATCGCCACTGCGCCCGATCGCACGGGCTGCCTCCGGGAAAGAACCGCCGTATCCCATGCGCACCAGCAACTCTACGACCAGCCGTTCGAAGAAGGCTGGCGAGGCGCGCTTCACCTGATCTAACAGATCAGCCAGCACGCTCTGCTTCAGGGTCTCATAAGCGCGTGCCAGCGATTCCTCCGGCGATTGCTCGTCCTCTGTTTTTTCCTTTTGCTCGGCTGTTTTGCTCTGCGTGCGGAAAGCGCGGAACTCCTCGAACCGCTCGAGAAAGCCGATGTCGATGCGCTCTGGTTCCTGCCTGAGTACATCCAGCCCACGGGCCGTAATGCGTACCCAACCGCGGCGCGGACTTTCCAGCAGGCCAGCCTTTTTCATGTAGGTTACCGCCCAGCCCACGCGGTTTTCGAAGACAGGTTGCCGGCCGCTCGGCAACAGTTCCTTACGCTCTGCATCGGTGAGCGCGAATTCCTCCGCCATATGGGCGATCAGATCGCGCAACTTGTGTTCCGCGCCATCTCCGAGGCGTCTGAGCGAGGGCAGCATCAGCGACTGGAAATCAGGGATCGGCATCGTTCGTTTCTCCTGGAGCAATGGGGGTCATGGACGCGGCCGCGCTAGGTCTTGATCATCTCCACGGGCAGCTGGACCACACCGTGGGGGTGTAGAACTCGCCGCCCCGCTTCTCTCGCCTGGCCTTATCCACGAGCTGGCCGAATCGTGGGCTGACGGCGTTCTTCGGCAGGTGGGACCAGCGGGCTTCGGCTGGCACTCAGAAAATGTGGTCAGCTCGCTGCTCGTCGGGATCTTCGGGATCGGCGAGCTGGGCGCGTTCGGCCTCGAGGGCGTCGGAGATGAGCTTGCGGACGATGAGCCTGCGCGCCACGTGCCGGCACTCCGTGGCGTCCATCGACCCGTGCCGGGCGTTTGGCGGCCGCCCAGAGCTAGCCTTCGAAGCCCAGCGTGACGGAGCGATGTGACACCACCACCTGGTCCCCTTCAGAAGCCGCTGGCCCGCCTGGGCGGTGTTTCCCCTTCCCCATATGGGTAATATTATTTTATATTTTTGTTTTCGTTGGGAAATGTATCTCTGGGGGCCTCTGTGGATGGCCACTGGGTCGGGCTAAGACCCCCTGGAAGGTCCAGCACCTGGGACTCGAACCCCTGCCCAGGTGCGGATCGCCTGGCTGCCGGCAATTCAGGCGGCCGTGAACGGAGGCAGCCGGTGAGAGGGTTGGGGTCGGAGGGCCCGGGGTGCGGAGCCGATTGACAGAGCCCGCCCGGCCGTGTAAAATACGTGCGCATTGTGGTCATGGGATCCCGCGCCAACGATAGCGTTGACGAACCTCTCTAGAGGGATCAGCTGGAATGCCGACGATCAACCAACTGGTCCGCAAGGGCCGGAAGCCGAAAGCGTGGAAGAGCAAATCCCCTGCGCTCCACTGGGTCTACAACTCGCTGACCGGGGAGCGGTACTGGGATCCGAAGGGGGCCCCCCAGCGCCGAGGGGTGTGCGTGGTGGTGCGCACCATGACCCCCAAGAAGCCCAACTCGGCGCTGCGGAAGATCGCCCGCGTCCGCCTGACCAGCGGGGTGGAGGTCACCGCCTACATCCCCGGCGAAGGACACAACCTCCAGGAACACTCGGTGGTCCTGGTGCGCGGCGGGCGGGTGAAGGACCTCCCGGGGGTGCGCTACCACATCATCCGGGGCGCGCTGGACGCGGCGGGCGTGGAGAAACGCCGTCAGGGCCGTTCCAAATACGGCGCCAAACGGCCCAAGGAGCAGAAGGGCAAGAAGTGAGCCCGCTGGTGCGTGAGCATGCTTGTGCCGCTCAGCCGGAGGGGGCATCAAGCCCCCTCTTGTTTTGTCAATCGGGCGTCATCCGCGCCGCCTCCACGCCTTCGCCAGGGCCTGGGAAGGGCCCGTTCATCCCCTACGAAGTCCGGCGCCCCCTGAAGGGGCCTTCGATCGAGATCGCGCGCCCGTGGGGGGCTTTGTGCCCCTCGATCGCATCAACCCCCGGAGCTGGCGCAGCTCCTGCTCGGTGAGCGGACGCCACTGGCCGGGCTTGAGACGCCCCAGCGTCACCGGTCCGATGCGGATGCGGATCAGGCGATGCACCGGGTGGCCCAGGCGGGCGGCGATCCGCCGGATTTGGCGCTTCTTCCCCTCCCGCATCTCCACCAGCAGCCACGTTCGGTCCCCCTCGTATCGCAGGATCTGCACCTT
This sequence comes from Thermoflexus sp., assembly GCA_041641155.1. GTDB lineage: Bacteria > Chloroflexota > Anaerolineae > Thermoflexales > Thermoflexaceae > Thermoflexus. Next base: position 376 of record JBEPYX010000217.1, on the reverse strand, counting down.
CGCCGGCCGGGTCCGCCGCCCATCCAGAAAGACGCCCTGACGCCAGCGCTCCAGGGTCTCTGGATCCGGGCGTCCCTCTACCAAGACCTGATAGACCTTGGGGTGTCCGTAGCGGGGGTGGGTCAATCGGTGCGCGAGGTCCCCATCGTTGACCAGGAGGACCAGCCCTTCGCTTCGCGCGTCCAGGCGCCCGACCCCGTACAGGGGTTTGACCGGGGGGACCAGATCATAGACGCTGGGCGATCCGGACCCCGGCATCGGATCGGAGAGCACGCCGCGGGGCTTGTAGAGGACGAAGCCCATGACAGGAGGGATCCGGATGCGTCGCCCATCCACCCGGATCTCGTCCCGCTCCGGGTCCGCGCTCATCCCCAGG
>JBEPYX010000216.1:0-4173 GCA_041641155.1 Thermoflexus sp. | reverse complement strand
TGCTGGAAGGCCAACTTGAAGGCCTCCCGACCGGCGATCTGGAAGGAAATGTCGTTGGAGTCCACCGGATGCTCCTTGCCGTCGTAAACCGCCACCCGCACATCCACGATGGGGTAGCCGGCCAGCAACCCCTGTTCCATCACGCTGCGGATCCCCTTCTCGATCGAGGGGGCGAAGTTCGAGGAGATCGCCCCCCCGAAGACCTCCCAGACATATTCAAAGCCGCCGTCCCGCGGCAACGGCTCGATCCGAAGGTGGACCTCCCCGAACTGGCCGGCGCCGCCCGTCTGCTTCTTGTGCCGGTATTGGGCCTTGGCCACCTTCGTGATGGTCTCCCGATATGGGACCTTGGGGACGCTGGTCACGATCTCCACCCCGAACTTGGCCGACGCCCGACGGACCGCCACGTCGATGTGCGTGTCCCCCATCCCCTCGAGGATGGTCTGGTGGGTGGAAGGCTCCTGACGTAGATGCAAGGTGGGGTCCTCCTCGCACAGGCGCTGGAGGGTGGGGATCAACTTGGCGGAGTCCGCCCTGGTCTTCGGCTCCACCGCCACTGCGTAGAGGGGCGTAGGGTAGACCGGCGGGGCAATCCGGACCGGATGGCTGCGGTCACACAGGGTGTCCCCGTGGCCGGTGACGTTCAGCTTCGGCACCGCCCCGATGTCCCCGGCGACCAGCTCGGGGACGGGGATCTGCTCCTTCCCCCGCATCACGAAGATCTGGGCCAGCCGCTCCTCCTGGCCCTTGTTGACGTTGAGCAGGTGGGAGTTGGAGCGCACCGTGCCGCGGAAGACGCGGAAGTACGCCAGCTTGCCCACGAACGGATCCGCCGTGATCTTGAACACGTAGGCCACGGCAGGGCCGGCGGGGTCCGGCCGCACGGCCTCCGGCTGCCCGTTGGAAACGGGGAGCGCCTCGATCGGCTTCGCCTCCAGCGGCGAGGGCGCCAGCTGAATCAGGAGGTCCAGCAAGGGACCAACGCCGACCGTGGAAAGGCCGGCCGCGCAGGCCACGGGGATGATCCGCCCGGCCAGCAAACCGGCCTTGAGCCCCCGCCGGATCTCCTCTTCGGTCAGCTCCCCGCCCTCCAGATACTTCACGATCAGCTCGTCGTCCGCCTCCGCGGCTGCCTCCACCAGGCGCATCCGCGCCTCCTCCGCCTCCTCCCGCATCACGGCGGGGATCTCCCCCACCTCCCCCCGCGGGCCCCGCCGCGCCTTCATCGCGATGAGATCCACCACCCCCTCGAAGGCGGCCTGGCTGCCGATGGGGAGCTGGATCGGGACGAACGTCGCCTTGAAGACGCGACGCAGGCTCTCCAGCGCGCGCTCGAAATTCGCGTTGTCCCGATCCATCTTGCCAATCACCGCGATCCGCGGCACCCCACACTCTTCCAGCGCGGCCCACGCCTGCTCCGTGCCCACCTCCACCCCGGCCACGCTGTCCACCACCAGAAGGGCGCAATCCGCCACGTGGACCGCGCTTTTCATCTCGCCAACGAAATCCAGATAACCCGGAGCGTCCAGGAGGTTGATCTTGTGATCGGCCCACTCGACGGGGATCAAAGAGGTATAAATGGAGAGGCGGCGTCGGATCTCTTCCTCATCGAAGTCGGAGACGGTGTTGCCCTCCTCCACGCGACCCATGCGGGTGGTCGCCCCGCTCAGGAACAGCATCGCCTCGACCAGCGTGGTCTTGCCCGATCCGTTGTGGCCCACCAGCACAATGTTGCGGAGGTTCTCCGTTCGATAGGCTTTCATAGCGTTTCCCCCTGATTGAGGATCGCCCGTCGTTCCGGATCCGCACGTCTGAATGAAAAGAGCCCCCGTCCGCCATTCCCTCGTGAGGAAGAACCTCTTGAGACGATCATATAGGGGAATGAGATCCAGACATCCTGCCGCTTCCCACGCTCCGCCCCATCCTCTATTCTTCCGGTAGAAGGTCCACCGACGGCTTTTACTTCAATTATATGCTGGACCTCAACAGAAATCCCAGCAGCCTCAGTTCTCCCCATCGGCTTGCTGGAGGAGGCGGAGCAGCCGGGTTTCCAGGTCCTCCTCCGGTTCGGGCGGGCCTAGGGGCTCTGCATGGCGCCGGATCAGCGCCACCGTGAGGGGATCGCACCCGGCCGCCATCGCCCATGCCGCCCCGGTCTCCGGATGCGCCCGATAGCGGCGGACCCGCGCGATCCAGCGGCGCAGCGCCGGCCAGCGGGCGAGGGCGGCGCGCCAGGAGCGAGGGCATGCGCTCCCCAGCACCACCAGCGCGCGTTCCCATGGGGTGAGGGGCGCGGCCGCCTTCCCCACATCGTGCAACAAGGCAGCCCTCAACAAAGCCGGGTGCGTCTCCCCCCGGGCCAACAAGGCGCGGGCCACCGCCAGGCTGTGCCGCTGGTCCCCCCGCGGCATCCGCCAGAACAGCGCCCGGGCCGCAGGCGGCAGGATCCGTTCCACCAGCGCCCGGTCCTCCTCGCGGATCTGAGCGGTGATCGCCCACCAGAACTGCCGAACCCGATAGCCCAGCCGAGCCATCGCACTCCCCCAGCCCATCCCCATGCGAGCCGCTCGTCCCCGATCATACCATCCCTCCGCCCCTACCCCCGGCGGATGCGAACGCCGATCGCAGCGCCCAAAGGGCCCGCCGCCCGACGCGTCAGAGAACAACCGGTTGACTTCGAACATGTGTTCGGATAAGATTTGGGAAACTTGGGATATCTGGACGGAGGAGGGCCACATGCCGATCGGGACACGTATGCGGAGGCAGCGGGACCTCCGGCGGGAGATCCTGGAGTTCATCGCCCGCTGGTATCGGCAGGAACAGACATGCCCCACGGTTCGGGAGATCCAGAAGGGCTTGAGGATCTCCTCCCCCTCCGTGGTGGCCTATCACCTCCACCGCCTGGAGGAGGAGGGCTTCATCACGCGGGTCGGCCGACGCGCCCGTGGGATCCGCCTTCGCCGGTGGCCCGCAGACTGGCCCGTGAATGATGGCCTGAATGATGGTCTAGTCCCCATCCCTTTCCTGGGCCCTATCGCCGCGGGGGAGCCCATCCCGAACCCCAACGCGGAACCCCTCGGCTGGATCCGAGTCCCCCGGGCATGGCTCGGCGAGCGGGACGGCCTGTTCGCCCTTCGGGTTCAGGGGAATTCCATGATTGACGCCTTAGTGGGAGATGGCGACCTGATCATCGTGAAGCCCACCCCACAGGTGGAGAACGGGGAGATGGCGGTGGTCTGGCTGGCCGATCGCCAGGAAACCACCCTCAAGCGCGTTTACGTCGAAGGCGACCGTGTCCGTTTGCAGCCGGCCCATCCCGCCATGGCCCCCATCGAGGTGCCCGCCGGGAGCGTCCGCATCCAGGGGAAAGTGATCCAGGTGGTCCGCCACCTGGACGGCACGGCGCCCACGATCGAGTGATCCCGGATCCTGGCCCCATGGCGGTTGCGGCAGGTCGCCGCCCACGATATAATCGCCCGCAACCCGCCCCGCCCGGATCCCGCCGTCGGGGCAGGTCCTCATCCCGTCTGGAGGAATCATCCATGGTCCTGGCGGATGTTGTCCTCCCATCGGCGCTGCGCCGGACGCGGGGGCAGCGGCTGGCCGCGGATGCGGCCCTCGTCCTCGGCGGGAGCCTGCTCACGGCCCTGATGGCTCAGATCGCCATCCCACTGCCGTTCACCCCCGTCCCCATCACCGGCCAGACCCTCGCGGTGCTGCTGGTCGGGGCCGCGCTGGGGAGCCGCCGGGGTGCCCTCAGCATGGCCGCCTACGCGCTGGAGGGCATCCTCGGCCTGCCGGTCTTCGCCGGGGGCACCGCTGGGCTGGCCCGGCTGCTCGGCCCCACAGGCGGATACCTCGTGGGGTTCATCGCCGCCGCCTTCGTCACCGGCTGGCTGGCCGAACGGGGGTGGGATCGCCGGATGCGCACTGCGGCCCTAGCGATGCTGGCGGGCAACGTCGTGATCTACCTCTTCGGCCTCCCCTGGCTGGCCCGCTTCACCGGCGGCTTCCTGGGGCCTAAAGGAGCCCTGGTCCTCGGGCTGCTCCCCTTCATCCCGGGCGACCTCGCGAAGCTCGCCCTGGCTGCCCTCCTCCTGCCCTCCGCCTGGTGGATCGTTCAGGGCGTTCGGGAGGCCCCGTAACGCTCCTCGCGCCGTCCGCTGGGGGCGC
>JBEPYX010000215.1:0-4176 GCA_041641155.1 Thermoflexus sp. | reverse complement strand
GCCAGGTCACCATCCCGCCCGTCAGCCCCTCCTCGGCCATTCGGATCGCTTCCTCCACATGCTCGAACCCGAGATCCCGCAGGCGGTGGGCCAGGCGGAAGGCCGCTTCCCGCAGCGCCATGCGCCGGAGGCTCAGCGGGAGCTCCCGCCAGCGGGCGAGGTCGAAGACGATGCGCTCCGGCGCTTCGGCGGCCACCACCGTAGGCCAGGCCTGGCGGAGGGCGCCTTCCAGGAATTCGTAATCGGCCGCCAGGACCTCCGCCATGCGCCGCCAGGCTTCCCGGAGGCGAGGGTTCAGGCGCTCCAGGAAGGGGAGCACTTCATGGCGCAATCGGTTGCGGAAGAAGGTGAGGTCCAGGTTCGAGCGGTCGAAGCGGGGCGTCAGCCCCTTCGCCCCGAGATACGCCTCGATCTCGCGCCGCCAGACCCCCAGCAGCGGCCGCGCCAGCCACAGCCCCTCCGGGGGGCGTCGCCCGAGGCCGTGGTATTCCGTGAGGGGCATGCGGGGGCGCATCCCGCGCAGCCCGGCCAGGCCGCTCCCCCGCAGGAGGTGCATCAGCACGGTCTCCACCTGATCATCGGCGTGGTGGGCGACGGCGATAACAGGGCTTCCGGTGCGGGCGGCGACCTCGGCTAGGAAGGTGTAGCGCGCCTGGCGGGCGGCCTCCTCCAGGGAGAGGCCCTCGCGGGCGGCCAGCGCCCGGACGTCCTCCCGCCCGATGGTTGCCGGCAGCCCCCAGGCCTGGGCGAGCGCTGCGACGAAGGCGGCGTCGGCGTCCGCCTCCGGCCCCCGCAGGCCGTGGTGGAGATGGGCCACGTGGAGAGCGATCCCAAGCTCCGACGCCAGGTCGCGCAGCACGTCCAGCAGGCACATGGAATCCGGCCCCCCGGAGACGCCGACCACGACGGTCGCCCCGGGCGGGAAGAGGTGGAATCGGCGGGCGGCCTCGCGGACCGCCCGCCGCACCCGAGCGATGGCGCGCGGCTCTGCGGGCACGGCGATCGCCTCGCAGGCGGGGATCGTCACAAGCCGCTCAGGAAATCGCGAACGGCCTCGTTGAAGGCCTCGGGGGCCTCCACGTTGGGCACATGACCGGCGCGGGGGATCACGACCAGGCGGGCGTGGGGGATCCCCTCCGCCATCTGGCGGGCGACCTCGGGCGGGGTGACCGCATCCTCCTCGCCGACGATCACCTGCGTCGGCACCCGGATGGCGGGGAGGAGCGCCGTGCGGTCCGGGCGTTCCGCTATCGCTTGGAGGGCGCCGATGAGCCCGGCGGCGGGGTTGGTCTGCATCTTGCGTCGGAGGGTTTCCACCAGTTCGGGCCGCTCCCGCTGCGTGGTCGCGCCGAACAGGCGGGGCAGGAACGCCTCCACCGCGGCCGGCGTTCCCTCCAGGCGGATGCGTTCGATCAGGGCGTAGCGGCTGGCCCGGCCCTCCGGCGTGTCGGCTTGGTGCCGGGTGTCGGCCAGGATCAAGGCGCGGACCCGCTCGGGGTAGGCGGCGTAGAAGGCGAAGGCGACGTAGCCGCCCATGGAGAGCCCGGCCAGCACCGCCTGCTCGATCCCCAGGGCGTCCAGCAGCCTCCGCAGATCGTCCGCGTAGGTTTCCATCGTGTACGGGCCTGGGGGGACGCTGCTCCCGCCGAAGCCGCGCAGATCCACGGCGATCGAGCGGGCGACATCCGCCAGGGCGCCGACCTGGGGGTCCCAGAGCCAGCGCCCCAGGGGGAAGCCGTGGATCCAGAGCACGGGGATCCCCTGGCCGCGGACATCATACACGAGGCGGATCCCATCGATCGTTGCGAATGGCATCGTTCCCCTCCGTGACGGAAGGATGGGGCTGACCACGCTTCTATCATAGCGCATCCGGTGCCCGGCCCGCGGCCTTTGCCCCGTCGCAGGCCTTCCGCCGCGGGGGCTGAAGGGACATCCGGCGGACCTGGCAAAAGCCCCGTCCGCCCGGCCTCGCCGTCGTTGCGACCCCCGATGGGGTCCCTCATAATAGAGGCGGTGCCGCCCGATGAAGCCCCGCGCGGGCCATCGCCGAGGAGGAGGAACGTGCGCCGCGAGGGACGGTGGGTGTTGCTGGGAGGGATGCTGGGCGCTCTGTTCGGGGCGCTGGCCGCCTATCTGTACATCCGCGCCCGGCAGGAGCGGGGAGGAAGCGGACGACCCTCCCCCGCCGCCCTGGTCCAGAGCGCCGTCACGCTGGTCACCCTGTTGCGCCAGATCGTCGAGCTGGCCGAGGGGAAGGGGCGCCGGCCGTGATCCCGTCGGGATGAAAGGGGCGTTGCCATGGACGAAATCCTAGAGCGCGTGAAGGCGGACCGCCCAACCCTGGAAGGGTGGCTCCGCCGCCTTCCCGGGTATGCGGGATACAAAGAGAAGGAGCAGCGGCGGGATGCCGATCGGATCCTCCGGGAGGCGGTGAGCCGTCGGCTGCGGGAGGCCGCTGACCGTCTCCTGCGGCTCCAGCGGGAGATCGCTGATCGCGACCTCGCCCATGTGGATGAGGTGGACCGGGCCGCCCGTCGGATCCAGACGCTGGCGGATCGGATCCGGACCGCGCGCTACGGCTACGCCGGATTCTTCGATGCCATCCGCATCGGGGAGGCCGAGCTGGAGGCCCTCTACCGGTTCGATGCGGATCTCCTCCAGCGGGTCGAGGACTTGTTCGGCGATCTCGATCGCCTGGATCCGGTGGCCCGGGGGAGCGGCGATCTCACGACGGCCCTCCAGCCGTTGGCGCAACGGATCCAGGAGCTGGAGGCGGCGTGGGATCGGCGGGCGGAGGTAATCCTCCGCGCGGCATCCGGATCCTCCAAGCCGTGAGGGCGGATAAGCGGATCAGGGGAAGGGAAAGCGGGCTGGGCGCAGCGGACACGCCTCCCGGCGCTCAGCCTGTTCGTTCCTGGGAGGGCCTCATCGGAAGCCTTCGCCTGAGCCGGCGGGAGTCGGAGATTAGAGCGTCGGTTCACCGCTGGTGGTGCCCACGGATCACGGTCCCATCGACTTGCCCCCGACTGAAGCCGCCGGTTGCATGGGTTTCTCTCATCCGTCGCAGGTTTGGTTAATATATTTTAACTTTCTTATCGCTATTTTCGAACCAATTGGCTGTTTGACATTAGATACCATCCGGGTATAATTTCAATCGGGCAGGGTGCAGCAAGGGAATTTGCCCCCGGTTCTGGAAAGGAGGCCTCTATGGTGTTCCGCCGGAGGGCCCGGATGCCGGTCCTCAACTTCATCCCCTGCTTGAGCGCCGCCCCCGCGGTTCCTCTGCGGGTGAACCAGGACCCGAAGGGCAATGACCGAGATCCGTGGTCCCCGGGGGTGGCAGCGGTGTTCTACGACCGGCGCGGTGATCCCCACTTCTTCACAGTCGTCCCGTGAAGGGTCATGCGGGCGGGGCGCTCCAGGCGCCCCCCCCCCGCCCGTGCGACTCTATCCGCCGTGCCCTCAGAGGAGGTCTGCCATGGCGCTGTATGCGATCCTCACGCGGCTTTCCCCGGAGGCCGTCACCCGTCCGGGAGCGATCCAGGAGCTGGGGGCGAAGGTGAGCGAGGCCCTCCAGGCTCAGGTCCCGGAGGCCCGCTGGGTGGCCAGCTACGCAGTGCTGGGGCCGTGCGACTACCTGGACATCATCGAGGCGCCGAACGAGGAGGTGGCCGCCCGGGCCAGCGCCGTGATCCGCACCCTGGGCCACGCCACCACCGAGACCTGGGTGCTCATCCCGTGGGAGCGCTTCAAGGCCATCGCGCCCTAAGGCGCCCGGATTCCGCGCGGCCATGATCTCCCGCCTGGGGATGACGAGGGGACCAGGCGATCGCCTGGCGGCGCGAACATCCTCCGCGCCCCCCTGGGGGCTGCAAGTGAATCAGGAAGGGAGGTTCTCCAATCATCCTTCCGGAGGTGGCGTATGCGGTTCCGCATCCTGATGCTCTCGGCGGTGCTCCTGGGGATGGTGGGGCTGATCTTCGTTGCCCCCGCCGCGGCCGTGCAATACGGCGAGCCGGACGGGGACCGCCATCCGTACGTGGGCTTGGTGGTCTTCTACGACGAGGACAAAGTCCCCCTCTGGCGCTGCACGGGGTCCCTGGTCTCGCCCACGGTGCTGCTGACGGCCGGCCACTGCACCGGCTACGACCCGGAGCTCAACGTCACCCCTTCCTT
>JBEPYX010000214.1:0-4188 GCA_041641155.1 Thermoflexus sp. | reverse complement strand
GGGGCCCTGCGCTCCATCCCTGGCGTGGGCGAGGCGATCGAGGAGAAGATCGATCAACTGCTCCGCACCGGCCGCCTGGAGCTCTACGAGCGCCTGCAGGCCGAGATCCCCCAGAGCCTGCTGGAGATGCGCCAGATCCCCGACATGGGCCCCAAGCGGATTAAGGCGGTTTGGGAGAAGCTGGGGATCACCACGGTGGAGGAGCTGGAGGAGGCCGCCCGCGCCGGGAAGCTCCGGAGCCTGCCCGGCTTCGGCGCTAAGCTCGAGAGCAAGATCCTGGCCGGGATCGAGGCCTTCAAGCGCCGGAAGATCGCCGGGCGCGTGCCCCTGGGCGTGGCGTGGCCCCTGGCCCAGGAGATCCTGAGCGCCCTCCGGGAGGTCCCGGGCGTGCGTCGGCTGGCAGCCGCCGGCTCCTTCCGCCGGATGAAGGACACCATCGGCGACCTAGACTTCCTCGTCGCGGCAGAGGATCCCGACGCGGTGATGGATCGCTTCACCTCCCTCCCGCTCGTGGAGGCGGTGCTCCTCAAGGGCTCCACCAAATCCAGCGTGCGCCTACGCAACGGCCTGCAAGCGGATCTGCGGGTGATCGAGGCGGCGCGGTGGGGGACGGCGCTGCAATATTTCACGGGCAGCCAGCAGCACAACATCCAACTGCGGGAGCACGCCCTGAGGCGCGGTTACAGCCTCAGCGAATACGCCCTCACTCTCGTGAAAACGGAGAAGGAGATCCTTTGCGAGACGGAGGAGGAGGTCTACGCCCGCCTCGGCCTGGCCTACATCCCGCCGGAGCTGCGGGAGGGGCGCGGGGAGATCGAGGCGGCCCTCGAGGGCCGCCTTCCCCGGTTGATCGAGCAGGACGACCTGCAGGGCGACCTTCAGGTCCACAGCACGTGGAGCGATGGCCAGGCCTCGATCCGGGAGATGGCCCGGGCGGCGAAGGCCAAAGGCTACCGCTACATGCTGCTCACCGACCACTCCCAGAGCCTGGGGGTGGCCAAGGGCCTGACACCGGAGCGCCTGCGGGAGCAGCGCCGGGAGATCGAGGCGGTCAACGCCGAGCTGGGGGACGGCTTCCGGGTGCTCCACGGGGCCGAGGTGGAGATCCGGGCCGACGGCAGCCTGGACTACCCCGATGAGGTCCTGGCCTCCCTCGACCTGGTGGTCGCATCCGTGCACACCGGGCTGCGGCAGGATCGGGAACGGGTGACCGCCCGCTTCCTGGCCGCCATCCGCCACCCCTACGTCCACATCATCGCCCACCCGACGGGACGGCTGCTGGGGGAACGGGAGGGGGCGGACGCGGATTGGGAGGCCATCCTGCGGGCCGCGGCGGAGACGGGGACGCTGCTGGAGATCAACGCCAATCCTTCCCGGCTGGATCTCCCCGATACGCTGGCCCGGCGGGCACTGGAGCTGGGCTGCAAGCTGGTTATCGACACCGACGCCCACAGCCCCGCGGAGTTCGACCTGATGCACTTCGGTGTGGCCGTGGCCCGGCGGGCCTGGGCCACCCCCGAAGACATCGCCAACACCTGGCCGCTGGAGCGGCTGCTCGCGTGGGCGAGGGAGAAGCCGAAGCGCTTGAAGGATGCGCGCTGAGCGCACCGGCGCGTCTCCGGACGCGCCCGGTGAGAACATCCATCCCTTTCGGAGGCCCCGGGATGGCGAACTCCGCCCAACCGGTCTTTTTGATCCTCTTCGGCGCCAGCGGGGATCTGGTCTGGCGGAAGCTGGGCCCCGCCCTGTTCGACCTCCACGCGGACGGCTGGCTACCCGAACGATGGGCGGCGCTCGGGGTGGCCCGGAGCGCGATGGATGATCACGCGTTCCGCGCCCGGCTCCTCGATGGGATCCAGCGGTTCGCCCGCCGGCGTCCCGATGGGGCCTCATGGGCCACCTTCTCCAGCCGGTTCCTCTACCTGCGCGGGAATTACGATGACCCGGCCCTCTACGCCGAACTGGCGCGGCGCCTCCGCGCGATGGAGGCAGAAGCCCCGGACGCTGCCCACTACATCTTTTACCTGGCGGTGCCGCCGAGCGTGACCGAGACTGTCGTGACCGGTTTGGGCGAGGCCGGGCTGCTACAGGACCGACAGCGCCACCGGGTGGTGATCGAGAAGCCCTTCGGGCACGACCTGGCCTCCGCCCGGGCACTGAACGCGCGGCTGCGCCGCTTCTTGGATGAAAGCCAGATCTTCCGCCTGGACCACTACCTGGGGAAGGACACGGTTCAGAACATCCTGGCCCTGCGTTTCGCCAATGCCTTCTTCGAGCCGATCTGGAACCGCCAGTATATTGACCACGTGCAGATCACGGTGGCCGAAACCGTGGGGGTGGAACACCGAGGCGGCTACTACGACCAGACCGGCGCCCTGCGTGACATGGTCCAGAGCCACCTCCTCCAGATCCTGTGCTTGATCGCCATGGAGCCCCCCGTCTCCCTCAACGCTGAGGAGATCCACCACAAGAAGCTGGAGGTGCTGCGGGCCATCCGGCCCATCCCCCCGGACCAGGTGGCCACCTACGCCGTGCGTGGCCAGTATGGCCGGGGGCGCATCGGCGGGGAGGAGGTCCCCGGCTACCGGGAGGAGCCGGGCGTGGACCCCCGTTCCCCCACCGAGACCTTCGTGGCCCTGAAACTGTTCGTGGACAACTGGCGCTGGCAGGGGGTGCCCTTCTACCTGCGCACCGGGAAGCGCCTCCCGGTCAAGGCCTCCGAGGTCTCCATCACCTTCCGACCGGTGCCGCACCGGGCGTTCCCTGACACCGCCGTCCGCTCCTGGCAGCCCAACCGGCTGATCCTACGCCTCCAGCCGGCGGAGGGGATCCTGCTCCGTTTCCAGGTGAAATCCCCCGGTCCGATCATGCGGCTGCAGCCGGCGGATATGCGTTTCCTATATCAGGAGACGTTCGGGAACGCCCCGCCGGAGGCCTATGAGACGCTCCTCTTAGACCTCATCCGCGGGGACACGACCCAATCCCTGGAGGCCGCCTGGGTCGAGGCGGCATGGACGGTGATCCAGCCGATCCTGGATGCATGGGCTGCCCATCCTCCGGAAGACTTCCCCAATTACCCGGCGGGCACATGGGGCCCGCCGGAGGCCGATCGCCTGCTGGCCTCGGACGGCCGAGCGTGGGACCTGCCCTCCATCCTCGAGGATCCCCGGAAGGAGCCCACCGGATGATTCGGGTCTTCTCTGACCCGGAGGCCCTGAGCCGCGCCGCAGCCGACCTGTTCGTCCGCCGGGCACGGGCGGCCATCCGGAGCGCTGGCCGCTTCGCCGTCGCGCTGTCCGGCGGCCAGACCCCCCGGCGGGCTTACGAATGGCTGGCCTGCCCCCCGTTTCGGGACGCGGTGGAATGGACCCGGGTCCACGTCTTCTGGGGGGATGAGCGCTGCGTCCCCCTCGAAGATCCCCGCAGCAACGCCCGCATGGCCCACGAGGCGCTCCTGGACCACGTCCCGATCCCCCGGAGCCAGATCCATCCGATCGTCTGCGCCGGCGACCCGGAGGCGGCGGCCGCCCGGTACGAGGCCGTCCTGCGGGATTTCTTCGGGGAACGCCTTCCCTGTTTCGATCTGGTCTTCCTCGGGCTGGGGGAAGATGGGCACACCGCCTCCCTGTTCCCGTTCAGCCCGGCCTTGGAGGAGCAAGCCCGCTGGGTGGCCGCGGTGGAGGGACCGGATATCCCCCGGGTGACCCTCACCTTTCCCGTGCTGAATCAGGCCCGCTGGGTGGTGTTCCTGGTGGCGGGCGCGAACAAGGCGGCGATCCTGCGGGAAGTGCAGAAAGGCCCCCTGGACCCGCGCCGGTGGCCGGCTCAGGGGATCCGGCCGGCAGCAGGTCGCGTGCTGTGGCTGGTCGATCGCGCGGCGGCGGCCCTTCTATAGCCCCAGCACCCCGCTGGACGCGTTGGCCCCGGCCCCATGGACGGATCGGTTTCCCCCTTACGCCTTCAGCGCCTCGAGGGTCCCCGGGGTGAGGTCCAGGAGCGAGGTCGCCTCCCGGAAGGCATAAGCCCCCGGCCCTGCGGCGAGGAGCGGGACCGGGTTCGTTGTATGGAGCCGGGTGCGGGCGTCCTCCAGGTTTCCATGATCGCTGGTCACGATCACCGTCGTCCCGGGCGGCCGGGCCTCCAGCAGGGTGTCCAGGAAGCGATCCAGCACCTCCAGGACCGGATCCG
>JBEPYX010000213.1:1229-4189 GCA_041641155.1 Thermoflexus sp. | reverse complement strand
GGGTTGTCCCACGTCCAGTGCCCGCCTCCCAAGCCCCAGCTGGACTCCGGAAGCCACAGCACCTCGGTCGGCGGATGGGCCTCCAGGAACCCGCGGGCGGTGGTCAGCTCGACCTCATCGCTCTCCGCCAGATGCCGCAGCACCGCCCGGATCCAATCTACCCCCTCGAACCACCAATGGCCGAACAGCTCAGCGTCATAGTTGGAGGCGATGAGGCCGATCCGCCCGGTCGCATGATGGAATTCCCGTAGGAGATCGTGCACCAGCCCGACGAAATGCTGGGCGTGCTGCTCCACCTTACGAGCCGCCCAATCCGGGTGGTAATAGTCCTTCTCCGCCAGATCCACCTTGCCGGTCACCCGCCAGTATTGCAAGCCGGAGCGCCCATCCTTCTTGTGGAACTCGCGGTAATCGAAATCCCCCGGATAGCCCCAGTCGGCGGACCACACCTGCATCCCGGTGCGGTTGTTGCGGGCCACCACCGCCACGCCGGAATGCTCCCCGCCAGGGACATCCGTGCGAGCCACGTAATACGGCAGATACGTGGTCCCCCGGATGTGCTCCACGGTTTCGAAGGGGATCACGTAGTGGCGCACGATCTGGCCGTAGGGGCCGATGGCGTCGCCGGCCGCCTTCCCCACCGGCCGCCCCCCCTCCACGGCGTGGGTCTCGGCGAAGAACAGGCGCAGCCCCTCCTGGGCGAGGAACCGCTCGAGGCCTGGCCGGACGGTCCCATCGGGCAGGCGATACGCCGGCCGGTAGGCGCACTCGGGGAGCCAGATGGAAAAGGGGTCCCTTCCGAAGAACCGCCGGTAGGTCTGCACCCCTGTCCGCAGCTGGCCTCGAATGGAGGAATCCCGGGAGAGCAGGGGGAGATAGCCGTGCGTGGCGGCGCTGGTGGCCAGCTCGACCACCCCGGCCTCCTGGAGGCGCCGGAACGCTCCGATCAGGTCCCTCCCGTAGTGCCCGGTGAAGCGCTGGAGCCGGCGTTCATAAAACGCCGCGTAGAACCGCGCCAGTTCCTGCAGATGGGGGTTCCCCTCCGCCGTGAAGCGCGCGACGTCCTGCTCCGCCCGGCTCCGCCGATCGCTCGCGTATTCGATGAAATGCTCCTGGATCAGCGGGTCCGCCAGCTGCTCCGCCAACACCGGGGTGAGGCTGAGGGTGAGGCGGGCAGGGATCCCCTGCTCGTGCAGCTCCTCGAGGGCATCCAGGAGCGGGAGGTAGGTCTCGGCGATCGCCTCGTGGAGCCACTCCTCCCCGTGGGGCCAGCGCCCCGCCCGTCGGCAGTAGGGGATGTGCGCGTGAAGGACGAAGGTGAAGGCACCGATCCGCGCCATCGTGGGCTCCTCCCTCGGCATCTTCCCCCATGATAGCGATGGCCAGGAACCTCCGCCGGGGCATCACGGGCAGCCCTCCATCCTGATCCCCGATCAACCGCCGGGGAGCCCACTGCGTATCAGGTCATGGAAAAGAGGGGGCGCCGCCGCGATCCCCTCCTGGTCCGGAGGGGAACCGCCGTGGCCTTCCCGATCCTCCACGCAGAAGCCCGAACGGGGATGAGCGGAAGCCGCAACGCCGGTGCTTCGTCTCAAGGTGGGCCGATGGGGGGGCGCCCATGGCGCCGTTGGCTCCTGATCGGGGTGATCGGGGGAGCGGGCTGCATGACCGCGCCTACCCCTCCGACCCCGGAGCGGGCCCGCCCCGTCGCGCCCACGCCCACCTCCCTCCCTTCTGCCCGCACTTCCCCCACGCCATCCTCCGGGGCCGCGCCGGCGCTCTTCGTCGCGTTCTGCGAAGCATGCCACCCGCAAGGCGGGACCGTTCCGGGAACCGGCCCCTCGCTGCGGGGCGTGGCCCAGCGGCATTCCGCAGGGTTCATCCGGGCGCAGATCCTGAACGGACGGGGCGACATGCCGGGCTTCGGGGATCGCCTGAGGGAAGAGGAGGTGGAGCAGCTGCTGGCTTACCTTCAAACCCTCCAAGGCGAACCGTCCTGGAACCGGAGCCCGCCGCCGGTCGATCCCGCGGCCGCGGCGCGGGGCCGGGAGCTGTTCCGCCAGCGGTGCGAATCGTGCCACCTGGAGGGCGGGCGATCGCCGGGGGTTGGGCTGGGGTTCGAGCCGCCAGCCCCGGTTCTGGTGGATGAACTGCGGCGACACACTCCGGCGTTCATCGCCCGACAGATCCGGGAAGGAGGTGGGCAGATGCCGGCGATCGGGGCAGACCTGACGGACGCCCAGATTGCCGACCTGATCGCCTATCTGGGCGCGCTGGCCACGGAGGGGGAAGGCCGCTGAGGACGCCTGGGAGCGATAGGGCCACCCGGTTCTGTGGATCGGGTTCCGGGTTGTGTAAATGCTGGAAAAAATCTATCAGGAGGGCGCCATGAAGCGGATCGTGTTCAGCCTCGGAGTCCTATGGTCGCTTTTGCTCGTCGCCGCCGCGCCGGCCCAAGAGACCGTCACCATCTCCCTCAAAGAGCAGAACCGATCCGGACAGTCCGGCACGGCGGTCTTGCGGGCGATAGGGGACCAGACGGAAGTGACCATCCAGATCACCCCGGGGCCCGCCGGAGTGGATCAGCCGGCCCACATCCACGAGGGCACGTGCGCCAACCTGAACCCCAAGCCGGCTTTCCCGCTGAGCCCCGTCCGGGATGGCCGATCGACCACCACGGTTAACGTGAAGCTAACGGATCTGCTGGCCAAACCCTTCGCCATCAACGTCCACAAATCGGCGCAGGAGATCTCGGTCTACGTCGCCTGCGGGGAGATCGTGGCGGCGCTGCCGCGGACCGGCGGGGAGCCCGCTATTTTCCCCCTGTGGGTCGCGCTGTTGATCGCCGGGGCGGCCCTGATCGGAGTCGGCTACGGATTGCGCCGCCGCCTGGCCTGAGCCCACGGGAGGCAGGAGGAGCAGGGTGGCCCTATCGAAAAGCGGGGGCGGGCACCTTCAGG
>JBEPYX010000213.1:0-1219 GCA_041641155.1 Thermoflexus sp. | reverse complement strand
CCCCCCCCCCCCCCCCCCCCCCCGCTGCCTCAGCGGGCCCGACGGGATTCGAACCCGCGATCTCCGCCTTGACAGGGCGGCGTGTTGGACCAGGCTACACCACGGGCCCGCTTCTTCTTTGATGAATATACCACGCGGGGGGATCAGTCGTCAAGATCGCCCCTTAGGCCTCACGGATAGGCCTCTTCCTATGCCACATGCCCATATGTGACGAATATCACCCCTCAACAGTGACCTTTGTCTCTTCCATGAAATCTATGTTCCTTGCTAGGATTAGGAACAAAATTCTTTCCCCTTCATTAGGATCATTTCAGGGGAGAGGAGGAATAGGATGAAGTATATAACAATGACTTTATTAATCCCAGCAATGCTGATCGTTGGTGCAGGCGATCGCCTCGCAGCGGCCAGGCCCACGTCAGCGGTGGTGGTCTGCCCTTAGCCGCGGCCGGCATCATTACAGAGCGCGGCCTAACCCCCAATAGGTGGCCGCCGCACTCAAGACCTATGTGCCCCCGGCAAGCCAGATGAACACGTTAGGTTCCTGTCCGGCGGCCACAGCGGCCAGATGTTGGTGATCGGCCTGCCCTCTGTGCGCCTGCTCAAGGTCATCAGTGTGTTCACCTCTCAACTTCTCCCTGCAGATAGGGAATGGCGCAAGTATGATGACATCAGTTGCATGCTCGATGAATACATCCATGGCGGGATAAAGGCCGCTGCGATTTACGTTCATGATTACAATACGGGGGAGTGGATTGATGCGAGGGCCGCCTTCTTCGTCCAGAGCTCCATCCATACGCCCATGGGGAGCGGCCTCGTGGCCTTCCGCGACCGCGCCTCGGCGGAGAAGTTCATAGAGGAGTTCGCCCCGGGCGCGACGGTCATGAGCTTTGAGCAGGTGGTGGCGATGCAGGCGGAGAAGCCCGCGCATCGCCACGAACACGAACCAACCCGGAGGAGGCCTTGATATGCGATCCCGCAGGATCCTCGTGGGGCTGGTGCTGGCCGCGCTGGCTTTGAGCGCGTGCACCTCCAGCGGCGCGCCCAACCCGTCCACAGCACCCCAGGCCGCCTCGGTGGACATCGGTCTGGGCAAGCAGAAGTTCGAGGCCGTCTGCGCCTCCTGCCACGGCGTGGACGGCAAGGGCCTGCCGGGGTTGGGCAAGGACCTGACGACCAGCCAGTTCGTCAAGAGTCAGACGGATGAGCAGCTCGTGGAGTT
>JBEPYX010000212.1:0-4189 GCA_041641155.1 Thermoflexus sp. | reverse complement strand
TGACCCCACCGCATTCACCTTCACGGCTGTCCGGTGGAGATCGTGCCCCAGGGCCCAGGGGATCGCCGCCGGCTGGGCGGCGGCCTTTCACCATCGCCCGATCGTCTCGTCGTTGGGGCCAGGGATCGCTTCCGCGGCACGGAGGCTCCCCCGGCACATCCAACGCCGCTGTCCACCCTTGCTGCCGTTCCGAAGGACGTGGGTGGATTGGCAATGGGGGCAGGGAGGATTGTCGAATGCAGGTTTCCGAGCCATCTGCTCCACCTCCTACCCCATATATCACAAACCACTACCCAGTGGAGTGACTACCTCGGCGCCGGATGTGGATCTTCTGGGACTTTGGGTTGAACCTCGCCAGGCCGAGGCCCTCCAGGCCCTAGGGGAGGATCCAGATCTGGATGTCAGCCTGCGGGTGGCCCTGCTCAATACGCTTGTTGATGCGGTTGCTGAAGGATCGCCGAGCGCATCCCTCCTTGCGGGCGTTGGGGCCGGACGCTTTGACGGCGATCGGGGAGAGCCGGGTGGTGCCCGAGCTCCTAGACCTGCTGCGTGATCGGGGAATCGATTCGATGATCCGAGAGCGGATCGCGCTCGCCCTGGGGGCGATGAAGGCCACCGCGGCGATCCCGGCTCTGCTCGATTTGTTGCGCGATACGATGGAAGACCCATATATTCAGGCCCGGGCGGCCCTGGCCATTGGGCTGATGCGGGATCCCGCGGTGGCCACCGAGCTGGTCCACTTCCTGCGGCAGGAGAGCCTGCCGGTGACGGCCCGCCGGGCTATCGCCGACGCGTTGGGCACCCTAGGGGCCCGGGAGGTCGTGCGCTCGCTAATCCAGCTCCTGCCCGAGGAGCGGATCCCCGCTTCAGTGCGACAGTCGATCGCGGATGTGATCGGGGCTTTGGGTGTCCCCGAGGTCGGCGATGAGCTGATGTGGCTGTTGCGGGATGAGCGGATCGATCCCCATGTGCGGGGAGCCATCGCTCTTACCCTGGCCACCCTGCGCCATCGCCCAGCTGCCATGGAGATCGTCGCCCTGCTGGCAGACACGCGGATCGATCCCTCTATCCGTCAGGCCCTGGGGGAGAGCCTGGAGAACGTGTGGGATCCCTCCCTGATCCCCTCGCTGACCCGCCTGATCCACGATCCCGCCCTGGAGCCGGCGGTGCGCCAGAGCATCGTTCGGATGCTGGGCGGGCGGGGGGGCCGGAGGCGTTTTCTGCCCTCTGGATCTTGGCGAAAAACCCGGAGGCGCCGATCCCCCTGCGGCGGGCCGCCGCCGACGCGATGGTCGCCTGCGCTAGCCCGGAGTTTGAGAAGGCGCTGGTGTCCCTGGCGCTGGACCTGGAGGTCCCCCCATACATTCGAGGCCGGGCGCTGGAGGCCCTGCGTCGGGTGGGCGGGGATGTGGAAACGGTGGAGGCGTTGGCAGCCGCGCTGCCGGGCTCCGACATGCCCAACGCGGTGTTTTCCGCCCTGATGGAAGTCGCCCGGCGGGCCTGCGTGCGCCTTCTGCAGAAAGGGGAACACATCCGCTGGGTCTCGGCGGAGAGCCCGGCCCAACGCCCGGGCGGCGGGGGGCGGGAGGAGCATTGATCCGGGGCGGTCCGCTGCCGCGTCCCACCTCGATGCCCTTCAAGGGTCATCAGCGCCCCGCCCCTCGGAGACGGCCTCTTCCACCGGAACTGAAACCGCCTCCCCTCCGCCGTGGATCCGCAGGCGGGAGCCGTCCTCCCACCGATAAAGGCCCACCCAGATCCGCAGCGGGGTTTTCGAAAGCGGCTCCGGGAGTCGGAGGGTTCGGATCTCTCGGACCCGGTCGCCGGGCTGCCAGGCGCCGGTGTTATAGGCCCCGTTCGCGATGCCGCCGTCGCGTTGCGCGCGGGGCGGGGCGCTCGGGGGCCAGCGCGGGGCCTCGGCCTTCGGGTAAACGTGCACGAACACGCTGTAATCCCGCGAAGGCTTCCCCCCAGCCTCCCAATCGAGGATCACCTTGAGGAACGCCCCATGTCGGACTGCCTTCCCACCCTGCAAGACGATCCCATCCTCGAACGCCGCCCTCAGGTTGGTCAGCATCCGATCGGCGGGCTCCGCCCAGAGCGCTTGATAGCGGGGACGATCCTCCCCCGGCCAAGGGTCTGGGGTGTGGAGGGAAAGCAGGGCGCCTTCGGGAAGCCAGCGCCGGAGGAGAGGGACGGGCTCGTGCTGCCAGCCGACGACCATCGCGGGGGGCGGCGGCGGAGCCGGCGGCTCCTGGTCCAGCCGATGGACGCGCACCTGAGGCTGGTTCCAGAGCAGGAACCGCATCTCCGCCCGCCCGGCCCAGAGGCGCTCCGACAGAAGGACCGTGCCGGAGGGGTAGGCGCTCAGGAACGCTTGGATCTCCCGCGCCGCCTCCCATGAATCCAGGGAGAACGCCCCGCGGACGCGCGCCTGGTTCCACCAGTGGGGATCGAAGTAAGTAACCGTGTGCCAGGGGAAGCTGAGGCCCAGGCACCCGCCCAGGGCCGCGGCCCGCCCCCATGGGCTCCGGAGCCATCGGGCGACGGCCCCGGCGAGGGTCCACAGGCCGAGGGCAGCCCAGAAGACCACCACCGGCAGCGCCCCTCCGGCCCGGAGGTAATGGGGGGCTTCCGTGGAGAGGAAGGTGGGAAGCAGCATGCTGATCCCCCAAAGGACCGTGAAGGGAGCCTGGCGCAGAGCCTGGATCCCGCCGATGAGGAAGGCCAGGGCGAGCAGCGGGTCGAAGACGGGTCGGCTGCCTGTGTTGTGGCGGGGATAGTCATCGCCCCGAAGGAAAAACATGCTCCCCACCCGCACCGCCTGCTCCCAGGCCGTCGTGAGCAGAGGCCGCTGGCCGTTGAAGGCGGAAGTTTGCCCCTCCCGCAGGGCGAATTCGGACGGGTGGAGGAGGAAGTAAGCGGCCAGGGGGGATGCGATCAGCGCGGCGCAGATCAGGAATCCTCCGATCGCCCGCAGGCGGAATCGCTTGGGATCCCGCACGCGCCCGAGGATCAGGCCGGCGGCGACGGGGAGGACGGTCATGCGGGACCCTAGGTAGGTATAGAACCCCCCGCCCCAGATCAGCCCCGCGAGGGCCCAATCCCAGGCCCGCCCGCTCCGAGCTGCCCGGGCCAGCGCCCACAGCGTCAAGGCGGCGGCCAAGGGCAACAACCCCGCCCGGAACCCCACACGGCTGAGGTTCAGCGGCCAGAGCAGGAAGGCCATCAGGACCCCGCTCAGCACGCCAACCTCCCAGCGCCGGGAGAGGGTCCAGGCCATCCGCAGGGTCGCAGCCACGGCCAGCAGGCCGATCATGCTGGCGGTGAGCCGGAGGGCGTAGGGGGTGGGGCCCAGGATGGCGATGGCGCCGGCGACCAGGTAGATGAAGAGGGGCTCGCGGCCGTTGTTTTCGGGGAAGAAGAGGGCGAGATGCCCTTCCAAGACCCGCAGGGCGTCCAGGCCGTAGTAGGCTTCGTCGTACCAGAGGCCGTAGGGGAGGCGGGGGAGGTCCATCCAGCGAAGCAAGGCAGCCATCCCCAGCAGGCCCGCGATGGCGAACCAGCGGGTCAGCGGTCGACAGGACATGTCTGGCTCAGTTCCCCTCCCATCGAGACCCCTCAGGCTTTCGGGCTGTTGGATGTTCCTCCCCCTTTATGCGGCCATGCGAAGGGGCGCTGGCGTGCGCGGGCTCGCCTGTCCGCAAGGCTCAGAACAGTGGGATCTCCCCCGCGATGATCTTACGACGAACGGCGTGGATGTTGGACAGGCCCTCGTCCACGATCGCCCGCACCGCCTCTTGGATCCCCGGGGTCAGCCGGCCGGAGCGGGCCCGGACGACGGCGTTGGCGATCAGGGGCTGATCCAGCGGCTTGCCGATCTGGGAGAGAAGGTAGACGGTGGCCTCCTGGATCTCCGGCAGGCGGGCCACGATCTCCCGGGCGATCTCCAAGGCCAGCACGTTATAGACCTTCCCAACGTGGGAGATGGGGTTCTTCCCGGCGGCAGCCTCCAGGCTGGAGGAGCGGAAGGGGGTGATCAGCCCGGTGATGCGGTTCCCGCGGCCCACCGCCCCATCGTCCCCCATCTCAGCGCTGGTGCCGGTCAGCGTCAGGTAAAAGTCCCCCCGCTTGGCGTGATCCGCGGTGTTGACGTCCACCCGCACGGTTCGCCCTTCCATGGCCGGCA
>JBEPYX010000211.1:0-4197 GCA_041641155.1 Thermoflexus sp. | reverse complement strand
AGGATCCCCAGCGCCCGCCCGCGGCTTTCCTGCCGCAAGATCGGTGGAAGGTTGGATGGTCGGGAGACACGCTCCACCCACAAGGGCTCTGCCCGCTCCCAGCCCAGCGCCCAGCATGCCTGATCCAGCGGATCCGGCTCGCCTTCCCCCGCGGCCGTGAACGCCCGAAGCGCGCCTTCCGGACCGGAGATGAGGATACGGGCCCTCGCGGCCTGGGTGGCCCGCTCTAGCGCCCCGGCGACCTCGGACAGGCCATAGGCCAGATCCATCGTTTCCACCAACCGCTGGTTCAGCTCCAGCAGGAGGGAGAGATCCTGGATGCGGGCCCGCAGCCCATGGCGCATGTGCTCCATCGCCTCCGCCAGCTGGCCCACCTCATCGGGCGCGTCGCTCGGGATGGGGAGCTCCAGCTCGCCCCCGGCCATGCGTCCTGCCGCATCCACCAGCTGCCGCAAACGGCGGGTCAGCAGCCGGCTCATGACGTTCAGCGTTGCGGCCCCGATCCCAGCGAACGCCAAGAGGATCCCCCCCGGGGGGATGACCAGCTCCAGCGCCCGCTGGATCAGGACGGACCGCGGGTAACGGATGACGGCCCACCAATCCGTCCCCGGCAGCCGGCGGAGATAGAGCTCGTGGACCGTCCCGGTGGGAGATCGCTGCGCCGTATCCAATGACCCGGAGAGCACAGGGGTGGGGAGGGGGAACACATCCAGCAGGTGTTGTGGATCGGGATGCAGCAGGATGCGGCCCTGGGGATCGATCACGAACCCCTCGCTGGCGGGCAGCCCGCGCAGGGCGGCCAGGGCCTCCTGGAGCGCCGGGTGCTCCGCGACGTGCACCCGGCCGATCAGGAAAGCGAAGGGGAGGCCCCTCTCCAAGGGCGCGACGAACGAGAGGCCGACCGTTCCATCCGGTAGGCGATGCACTTCCGTGCGGATCACCGATTGGGCCGCCTGTGCCTGGGCGAGCGCGGATCGCTCGGGCATGGATAGTCCGCCGGTCTGCTCCTCCACCGGATATGCGGCCCGGATCTCGCCATCGGCCTCCACCAGCAAAACCGCGTGGTAAATCGGGCCAGTTTGGACGAAGCGCCGCAGGATGGCGGCGACGACCGGAGGAGCCTCGTCGGGGGAGACGCCGAGAGCAGCCAGATCGGCCAGAAGGGTATCCCCAGTGTGCATAAAATAGGCGATCTGCTCCCCGGCCCAGGCCACCCTCCGGTCCATGGCCTGGAGCTGCTCAGCGCGGGCTTGCTGGATCGCCAAGACGGTCAGCGAGGCCAGGAGGGCCAAGATCACCAGGCCGATCCAGAGCGAGAAGAACGTCAGGAAGCGCACCTGGATCTGGCGGCCATAGGGAGGCCAGTCGGGAGGCTGACGGGTGTGAAGGGCGTGTGGCCACCTCCGGTGGAGGCCCCAGGCGATCCCCCCGCTCAGCAGCGCGCTGACCCCGGAGGGGAGGGCGAGGGCGGTGAACAGGGTCCAGATCCCATCGAGCGCCTCCGGCCATGTGGGGTAAAAGCTGCCCCAGGAGATCACCTGCATGGACAGCCACATCACCCAGCCGAGGAGGGCCGCGGCGAGGGGATGGCGGAGGAGGCGAAAGGGACGGCCCACGTAATTCTGCGAGAGGGCCATCCCGATCCCGGTGGCATTCAGGGCCACGATCCATGGGAGATGCAGAAGGCGGCCGTCGGCGGTGAACCCCGCCGCCGCCCCCGCGATCAGCCCCACCAGCCCCAGGGCGCCTGGCCCAAGCCGCCCTCCCCAGATCAGATAAGGCAGCCAGAGCAAAATCGGGAAACCGACCCGGAAGGGGAGGCCGGGGAAGTCATCCCATGCGAGAACCGGTGTGAGGGCAGTTGCCAGCGCCAGCAGCAGGAAACCACCGATAGCAGCCGCCGGAAGCTCCCCGAAGGAGCGGAGATCCCGGGGGCGTCTGACCCATAGGCCGAGGATGGCGAGGAAGCCGACGATCGTCCATCCCCAGCCCCACAGCGAATTCGGCACCGCCCAGTTGCCGGGTGGGATCCAGAACTCCAGCCGCATCGCATGCTCCCCTCTCCGGGGCGGCCCGCCGGATCGCATCCCACAAGAGCGTTTCCGCTATCGCCATGTTCGCGCAAGTGGTGCGTTCCGGCAAGCCGCCCAGGGCAAGCGCTGGGTTTTCTGGATCCCTGGGGACTGTGGCAATATAAATGAAAAGTGACGATGGCGCCGGGTGCGGCGTTCGCACGCAGGTTCCATTCGATCGCCCGGAGGGCGGCTGGGAGAGGGAACGGACACGAAAGCCGCCGCTGGAGCCGGGCGAAGGGAGGGGGTTGAGGATGCTTCCGTTCCCCCGGCTGCAGGGGGCATTCGCGCCCTATCGTCATCGGACGCCAGTGATCGTGGCGGTTGAGCCGGATCCGGACCCGGAGCGGCTGGCCTGGTGGGAGGCGGCCGGCCGGACGGCTGCCGAGGCCGGGGCGGCGCTGGTGGTGGTCGCCCCGACGCCGGTGATGGTGCGCGGCGTGGCGAGCGCGGTGGAACCGGATCTCGCTGGCCACGCTGCCGAGGGCCCGACGGTATGGGTGTTGGACGCTTACCTGGAGCCATGGGTTCGTCTCCCCGCCCAGACCCTGGGGCCCGACCTGCTGGAGCGGATCCTGGCTTGGCTGGAGGGGATCCAGCACGAATGTCCGGAGTGAGGGGCTCCCGAATGGCCCGGGGGGCCACAGTGGGGGGAATCTGGATGATTCATCCAGGAGAGGAGGATTCCGATGCGCATCGTTGTGGGCAGCGATGAGCGGACCCATCTCACGGATGTCGTCCTGGAGGAGCTGCGGCGCCGGGGGTTTGAGGTGGAGCCGGTCGGCCCGCTGGCCGGCGTGAAGCAATCGTGGTCGGAGGTCGCCCGGATCGTGGCGGAGAAGGTGGCCCGGGGCGAGGCGGATGAGGGCATCCTGTTCTGCTGGACCGGGACGGGGGTGAGCATCGCCGCCAACAAAGTCCCGGGGATCCGGGCCGCGCTTTGCGATGATGCGGAGACGGCGCGGGGGGCGCGCCTCTGGAACAACGCCAATGTCCTCTGCATGAGCCTGCGCCGGGTATCGGAGGCGATCGCGAAAGAGATCCTGGACGCGTGGTTCGGCACCCGTTATATCCCGAACCCGGAGGATGAGGCCTGCCTGGCGCAGGTCGCCGAGATCGAACGGACCTACTGGAAGGCCCCCGAGCCGGCGGTCTCGTAACCCCGCTCCGAATCGCGCGGCGGGTGCTCTTTCCCCGTTCGGAAGGATGAGGCGGGGATGGAACTGGAGACCAAACTGGCGTGGCTCACCCAGGCCGCGATTTGGGAGCCGGCGGAGGAGACAAACCCCACCGGACGGGCTGGGGCGCCGTTGATGGATTGCATCTACGAGGCCCGCGCCCATGGCCGCCCCGTCCGCCTCCTGAAGGTGCTGCTGACCTCGGCCTGCGAGCGGGACTGCTATTATTGTCCGTTCCGGGCCGGCCGCTCCTTTCGCCGGGCGACCTTCCAGCCGGACGAGCTGGCCCGCGCCTTCCACGCCATGCATCAGCGGGGGTTGGTGGACGGGCTGTTCCTGAGCTCCGGGATCGTGGGGGGAGGGTTGACACCAGCGGCTGCGGGTGCGGCGCGACCCCGCGGTTTCTCGGATCGTGGGGGAGCACCGCGACCGGCTGGCCCGGTTCGGGTTCGAGTCGGCGGGCCCGCGCGGGGTCGTCGGGGAGGAAGGCGAAGTTCCGGATGAGAGATCCTCACCGCTGCCTGCGGGCGGCTGTACGGGTGCTGGTCGGCGCGAAACCGGGCCCGGAAGGCGCTGGAGGCAATGGGATGCGGGTGAAGCAGGCCTTCCGTTTTGAGCTGGACCCGAACCGTGCGGCCCGCGTGGCCCTGGCCAAACATGTCGGGGCCGCTCGGTTCGCGTACAACTGGGGATTGGCCCGTTGCCTGGAGGCCCTGGCGCAGGGCCGGCCCCTTCCGAATGCCGTCCAGCTCCACAAGGAATGGAACCGCTGGAAGCGAGAGAACGCTCCCTGGTGGGTGGAGGTCTCCAAGTGCGCCCCCCAGGAGGCGTTGCGGGACCTGGAGCGCGCCGTCCAAAACGGGCGGGAGGGCCGGGCGGGAAGGCCCCGCTTCAAGCGGAAGAAGAATCTGGACGACAACAAAGCACACCTCTTCCCCCGCCACGTG
>JBEPYX010000210.1:0-4198 GCA_041641155.1 Thermoflexus sp. | reverse complement strand
GCGCGTTCCTGTTCGATCTGTTGAGCGCGTTGCGGGGGAACCGGCGGGCTGCCGCCGGGGGGCTGATCCTCCTCGGTTTTCTGTTGATGGCCCTCATCGGGCCGGAGCTCATCCCCCTGGACCCCACCATGAAATATGCGGAGCGGTTCCGTCCTCCCTCCCTCGCCCACCCATTGGGCACCGATTACGCCGGCCGAGACGTGCTGGCCCAGATCGTCCACGGCTCGCGGGACGTGCTGGCCATCGCAGCCCTCACCGCCCTCTTCACCACGACCGTGGCCGTGGGCGTCGGCGCCCTGGCGGGCTACTCCGGCAGGGCAGTGGACGCCATCCTCATGCTGCTGACCAACATCCAGCTCACCG
This sequence comes from Thermoflexus sp., assembly GCA_041641155.1. Lineage (GTDB taxonomy): Bacteria > Chloroflexota > Anaerolineae > Thermoflexales > Thermoflexaceae > Thermoflexus. Next base: position 3,835 of record JBEPYX010000210.1, on the reverse strand, counting down.
TGCCCGCCGTGCCCGTTTACCTCGTCATCGGCTCAGTGTTCCAGGTTCGAGATCCGGTGAGCTTCGCCGCCTTGATCAGCCTGTGGATGTGGGGGCCGCTGGCCCGTGCCGTCCGCTCTCAGATCCTCTCGCTGAAAGAACGGGAATTCATCGAGGCCGCCCGTGTCCTGGGCCTGGGGACGGGCCATATCCTGCTGCGGGAGCTCTTGCCGAACCTAACCCCCTTCGTGGTCATCCACTTCATCCGGATCATGCGGGACGCGATCACGGCCAGCGTGGGGCTGATCTTCCTCGGCCTCGCCCCTTTCTCCCCCACCAATTGGGGCACCATGCTCAACTTGGCTGTGTTCCAGACCGGCGCGATCTACATCCCTAACGCCCTCCATTATGTGATCGCACCGATGGCGGTGATCGTCCTCTTCCAGCTGGGGGCCATCTTCTTCGCCCACGGATTGGATGAGATCCTGAACCCTCGCCTCCGAGCGCCGACATGAATCCTCTGCTGCAGGTCCGCAATTTGCAGGTCACGTTCGACTTGGGGCGACACGGGCGACTGGTGGCCGTGGACGATGTGTCGTTCGAGCTGGGGCGCGGGGAGTTCGCCGCTCTGGTGGGCGAGAGCGGGAGTGGCAAAAGCACCACCGCGATGGCCCTGATCCGCCTCGTCCCGCCGCCCGGGCTCATCTCCAGCGGCCGTCTCCTGTGGTGGGAGGACGGCCGGCGGGAGCCGGTGGATCTGCTCCAGCTGAGCCCCTCCCAGATGCGGGCGCGCCGCTGGCGGGACATTGCCATGGTCTTTCAAGGGGCTCAGAACGCCCTCAACCCAGTCATGCGCATCGCCGATCAGATGGTGGAGACCGTGCGGGCGCACCATGCGATGTCCCGGGGGGAGATCCTCGACCGGGCCGCCCAATGCCTGCGCTGGGTCCGCCTGGAGCCCTCGCGGGTGCTCCGGGCTTACCCCCACGAGCTCAGCGGGGGGATGCGCCAGCGAGTGCTGATCGCGATGAGCTTGCTGCTGACCCCCCGCCTGCTGATCTTGGACGAGCCCACCACGGCGTTGGACGTGATCACCCAGGCCCACATCCTGGAGATCCTGGACGAGGTCCAGAGGGAGCTGGGGCTGACGATGTTCCTGCTGACCCACGACCTGGCGGTGGTGGCGCGGACAGCCCGCCGCGTTTTGATCATGTATGCGGGCCGGATCGTAGAGGAAGGCCCCACCGAGGTCCTCTTCGAGGCGCCCTATCATCCATACACCCGAGGCCTCCTCCAGGCGGTTCCGACCTTGACGGGGGATGTGGCGGCGAAGCGCCCCATCCCGGGCGCGCCCCCTGATCTGCGACGCCCGCCCCCGGGCTGTCGCTTCCACCCGCGCTGTCCCTACGCCGATGAGATCTGCCGCCAGGTGGAGCCGGCCCTTGAGGAGGCCGGCGGCCGCCGCGTGGCCTGCCACCACTGGCAGCGCGTCGCGGCCGACGCTCCGATCCGGGGGCTACGCCGATGACGGGCAGCCTGATCGCCCTGGAGGATGTTTCCTTGACCTTCGCTCGGGGCTGGCCCTCCCGGGAGCGGGTCGAGGCCGTGGCGGGGGTATCCCTCGTGATCCCTGAGGGGGGCATCCTGGCTCTGGTGGGGGAAACCGGGAGCGGGAAGACGACCCTGGGCAAGCTGGTGGCCGGCCTCTATCGGCCGACCCGGGGCCGCGTCCTCTTCCGGGGACAGGACCTGTGGACCATGGATCGCCGCACCCGCCTCGAGTATCGGCGGGCCGTCCAGCTGGTGCACCAAGACGCCTTCGCCGCCTTGAACCCGGTCCGCACGGTGTATCAATCGCTGAAGGCCCCCTTGCGGCACCATCGGATCGCCCGGGATGAAGGGGAAGCTCGGAGGCAGGCGGCGGCGCTGCTGGAGCAAGTCGGGCTGGCTCCGCCCGAGCTGTTCCTGGACAAGTATCCCCACCAGCTGAGCGGAGGACAACGCCAACGGGTGCTCCTCGCCCGGGCGCTCACTGTGCAGCCCCGCCTGATCGTGGCCGACGAGCCGGTCTCGATGATCGACGTCTCCCTCCGGCTCTCCATCCTTCAACTGCTGCGCGATCTGAACCGACGCCTGGGGATCGCGATCCTCTACATCACCCACGATCTGGCCACCGCCCGATGCCTGGCCGAGGAGGGTCAACTAGCGGTGATGTACTTGGGGAAAATCGTGGAGCGCGGCGCCTTCCGGGAGGTACTGGGGAATCCGCGCCACCCCTACCTGCAAGCCCTCCTCTCGGCGGTCCCCGTCCCGGACCCTCGGGCCGCGCGGGCGATCCGACCCATGGCGCTTCGGGAAATCGACCCACCGGACCCACGGCGGCCGCCATCGGGATGCCGGTTCCACCCCCGCTGCCCTTACGCGCAGCCGATCTGCCGCGAGCTCCCGCCGGTCCTGCAAGGCCCGGCGGACCATCAAGTGGCCTGTCACTTCGCCCAGGAGATCCCTCCATGGCGCCCGCCATCGGCCGCCTCGCCTTCACCGTCGGCCTGACCTTGTTCCTGCTGGCGCTGGCGGCCCTCCCGGCGCTGCCGCCCGGATCCCCCGCCCTCGTGGCGGATGTCCTCGCCTTGCTGATCAGCGGGGGCTTCCTGGTCCTCCTGATCTGGTCCGTCCGACGGGAAGTCGCCCGCTCCACTCCACCTCCATCCAACCGCGAGGAGGGTCACGATGATCCGTCTCATCCGACACCCTGAACCGATCCTGCGGCCCCTCCCGCACCATCCGTGGGAGTCCCGCTACGTCTTCAACGCAGGTGCCATCTACCACAACGGCCTGGTCCACATGCTCTATCGGGCCATGGGCGAGGATATGGTCTCCCGGCTGGGCTACGCCGTCAGCCCCGACGGGCGGACCTTCTACCGGCTCGACCAGCCGGTCCTGACTCCGGCCGGGCCATGGGAGGCCCAAGGGGTGGAGGACCCACGTATCACCTTGCTGGAGGGGAGGTTCTACGTCCTCTACACGGCCTATTCCGGATCCAAGATCCGGGTCTCCATGGCGTCCACCACGAACTTCATCACCTGGACGCGCCATGGCATCCTTCTCCCCGACGAGGACAACAAAGATGCCGCGCTCTTCCCGGAGAAGATCAACGGCCGCTATGCGATGCTCCACCGGAGACCCCCGGACATTTGGCTGGCCTACTCTGAAGATCTGATCCACTGGACGGATCACCGGGTGATCATGCGGCCGCGCCCGGGGACGTGGGAGTCCTGGAAGATCGGGGCCGGCGCCCAGCCGATCAAAACCGAATGGGGCTGGCTCCTCTTCTACCATGGCGTGGATAACCACAAAGTCTACCGGCTGGGGATCGCCCTCCTGGATCTGGAGGACCCCGCCCGGGTCATCCGCCGGCAGGAGGCTCCGATCCTCTCCCCTGAGGCCCCCTGGGAGCGGGAGGGACAGGTTCCCAATGTGGTCTTCACCTGCGGGGCGGTGGAGATCGATGGAACGTATTATGTCTACTACGGAGGGTCCGACGCGGTGATCGGCGTGGCCACCGTCCCCAAGGAGGACGTGGAGCGATTCTGTCGGGGACGGCTGTAGGATTCCGTGGCCATTCACGCCGTGGAGGGAGCACAGATGAGGTGGTCTCACTTCCTGGTCGGCGTCAACTACTGGCCGCGCACCAAGGCGATGTTCTGGTGGAAACAGTTCGACGCAGAGGAAGTTCGGAAGGACATGGCGGAGATCGCGGCCCTGAACCTGGAGGGGATCCGCATCTTCCTCATGTGGGAGGACTTCATGCCGACGCCTCAGCATGTGGATCCCTCCATGCTGGATCGCCTCCGCC
>JBEPYX010000209.1:0-4198 GCA_041641155.1 Thermoflexus sp. | reverse complement strand
CTGAGGCCCAGGTGTTGACCACCACGAAGGCCCCCACCCGGCGGGCTCGCTCCACGATCGCCTGCGTCAGCGGGACCAGCTCCGCCTCGGGGAGGTCCTTCTCCCGTACCATCACCCAGCGGACGCCGGCCGCGAGGATCTCCTCGATCAGATCGAGCAGCGGCCGGCGGGCGAGGCGGCGATCGGTGATCACCAGCAAAGGAGGGCAGGGGAGGTTCATGCCTCGATGCGGTCCTCCATCGGGCTGGAGGGCACGGCATACAGGCGACGGGGGATGCGCCCCGCCTCGTAAGCCAGCCGCCCGGCCTCCACCGCCAGGCGCATCGCCCGCGCCATCTTCACGGGATCCCGCGCCTGGGCCACCGCCGTGTTCAGCAGCACGCCGTCGCAGCCCAGCTCCATCGCGATCGCCACATCCGAGGCCGTGCCGACCCCGGCGTCCACGATCACTGGCACCGTGCACATCTGGCGGATCAGCCGGATGTTGTAGGGGTTGAGGATCCCCATCCCCGACCCGATGGGCGCCCCCAGGGGCATCACCGCTGCGCAGCCGATGTCCTCCAGCTTCCGGCACAGGATCGGATCGTCCGTGCAGTAGGGGAGGACCACAAAGCCGTCCTTCACGAGCTGCCGCGCAGCCTCTAGCAACTGCTCAGCGTCCGGGTAGAGGGTCTCCTCGTCGCCGATCACCTCCAGCTTGATCCAGTTCGTGCCCAGGGCCTCGCGGGCCAGGTGGGCGGTGAGCACAGCGTCCCGGGCTGTGTAGCAGCCGGCCGTGTTCGGCAGGATAAAGTAGCGATCCCGCAGCAGGTCGTAGAGGTTCTCCCCGTCGGCCCCGATTCGGACGCGACGGATGGCCACGGTGACGATCTCCGTCCCGCTGGCCTCCAGGGCGTCCAGCATCACCTGGAGGTTGGGATAGCGGGCGGTGCCCAAGATCAGGCGCGAGCGGAAGGCTCGCCCGGCGATCACCAACGGTTCGCTCATGTGCGGCCTCCTGAATTCAAGGAAATCGGCGTCCGAGATCATAGGACCTCATCCGCCGGCCACTGCGTGGACGATCTCCACGCGGTCTCCGGGCTGGAGCTGGACATGGCCCCATTCCGGCCGGGGGATTACCACCGCGTTGACGGCCACGGCGATCCCCGGGCGATCGGGATCCAGGCCCAGGGCGGCCAGGAGCTCCCGGATGGTCTGAAGTTGATACGGGCGAGGTTGCCCGTTCACGATCAAGGTCGCTTCCACCTGTGTGGACTCCATCGCTATCCCCCTTCTCCCTGAAGGTCCGTGTGACCCCTCGTTGGGGTGGTTCTTTTTGTTTTGAAAAAAGGCTGATCGACGGGGGCCCGGTCCGCTCCCTACCGGCGGTGGAACCGTTCGATCGTAAAGGGTTTGGCGATCTCTGGGAGATCGCCGTGGAGGATCAGGTGATGGATCGCGTAGGCGGTGATGGGGGCCAGCAGGATGCCGTTGCGATGATGGCCGGTGGCCAAGATCAGCCCCTCCACCGGCGTCGGCCCCAGGATCGGGGCGTCATCGCGGCTCCCGGGCCGGAAGCCCACCCACATCTCGACGATGGGGAGCTCGTCGATGCCGGGGAGCATCTCCCACGCCCCGCGCAGCAGTCGGAAGATGCCCCCGGCGGTGAGGCTGGCGTCGAACCCTTTCTCCTCCACCGTGGCCCCAATGAGCAGCCGGCCATCCCGGCGGGGGACCAGGTAGGCGTCCGGCCCCCACACCACGTGTCGCAGCAACGGCGCTTCCGGCGGCATTTGCACGGCCAGCATCTGGCCCTTCACCGGACGGACCGGCGGGCGGGCGCCTTCGGGGAGCCCTGGGATCTGGGCAGACCACGCCCCGGCGGCCAGGATGACGGTGCGGGCCTCGAGGAACCCGCGGGACAGGCGCACGCCCAGGACATGGTTCTCATCGATCACCAAACCGGTGACCTCCGTCTGCTCCCGCAGGCGCCCGCCGGCCCTGCGGAAGGCCTCGATCAGCGCCCGGGCGACCTTCCGGTTGTCCACCTGGTGGTCTTGCGGGCTGTAGATCGCCGCCACCACGTGCCGGGAGAGGTGAGGCTCCAGGCGCCGGGCCTCGTGGCCGGAGATCCACTCAGTGGGCAAGTTCTGCCGCCGCTGGAAATCGTAAAGGAACCGGAGCCGCTCCGCATCGTCCCGATCCAGGGCGACCACCAAAGTGCCTTCATCCCGGTAGTCCACTGGGATACCGGAGGCAGCTTCCAGCTCGCGGGCGAAGTCGGCCCACATGTCGCGGCTGGCCCGCAACAGGGGCAGGAGCCGCTCCTCGCCGGGCTCCGCCTCCGCGTAGGGGGCCAGCATCCCGGCAGCCGCCCACGTCGCGCCTAGCCCGGCGCCCCCCCGCTCCAGGATGGTCACGGGGCGACCGGAGCGGGCCAGGAACCATCCGATGGAGAGCCCACAGATCCCTCCGCCGATGATCACCACCTCGTCGCTCATCCGTCAGCGCCCTTTTCCGGAAGAGTAGGGGACGGCACGACCTCGATCGTCTGGAAGCCGGTTCGGGCCTCGGTGCGGATCATGAGGGCAAGGCGGGGGGATCCCAGGGGTCGCCCCGGAGCAGTTGCCCGACAGGCTGGCGCGCCCGTGTTCCCTCCGCCGGCATGATCCGGATCAGGTTCCAGGGGTCGACGGCGGATTCGGCCGTCCTCTCAGCCCGGCTCGCCCGGACTCCCCCAACGGACCCGCGCCGTTCTCATTTCACTTTAAACCCGATGGGGGGTTCTGTCAAAGGAAAAGGGGATCATCCCGGCTCGCCCAGCGCCCGACGGAGGCCGGATAGATCGGTGATGAAGGCGATCCGGAGCAGGAAGGCCCGCAGGGAGGGGCTTTGGGCCCACAGCCGGCGGACGCGCGGGCCGATGGGGTCTTCGGTGCCGGCGGCCCCTTCCTCCGCCGCGTAGGCCCCGTAGAAGGCGAAGTAGGCCTGATTGAGCTTGCGGATGGGGTAGCCGTGCTCGAGGAAAAACCGCCGCCGGGCTTCCATGTAGCGTTCAGCCTGGCGGATCTCCCCGCGGGCCAGCAGTCGCTCGACCGTCGTCCGGGTCTTGGCCAGCTCCCGGCCGAACGAGAACGCCGGCGGTTCCCCCGGCGGGGAGGGCGCAGCGTCCGTTCCCGCGGCCGGCGGGAGGGCATCGGGGTAGAAGCGTGCCAGCCACGCCCGCCCCAGGGCCTTCCCGACCAGGTCCGCGGCGGTCTCGTTGATGGTCCGCGCCTCGGGGCGGTCGTAGGACCAGCCCAGCGGCCACAGGAAGAGCCAGTGGTGGGTCCACTCATGGGCGATAATCTCCGTCAGGGCGATGAGGGAGGAAGTCTCCATGATCATCGCCGGATAGAAGGCGAGCCCTCCCAGGGGCACCACCAGCGAGGAGACGTTTAGGCGCCCGTCCACCGTCCGCTCCAGGCGGTCCATCTCATCGGCGGTCAGGTCCGCCCGCAGGGGAAGGGTGGCGATCAGGGCGATGCGATCCCGGGGGGAGATGGCCATAAGGTTCGGCATCGCCGTCAGGCGGACGTTCACCGGGGGGATGGGATAGCCGAGGATCGCCAGCCCCTCCTGGGCCAGGAGGATGCTCAACTGATCGGCGAGGACGGCTTCGGCGAGGGGCCGGAGGGCCTGGGCCCTCCGGTGGGCCGCCTCCCACTGCGCCCGGAGGGCAGCCACCTCCGCCGGGTCAGGCGGGGTGGGGGCGGCCATCCGGCGCTCCAGCTCAGCGGCCAGCCCTTCGGCCGCTGCCACCTCGTCCAGATATCGTCGCACCGCCCGGCTTTGCGCCTCCGGGTCCAGGAAAGCCTGGGGGAGCGCCGCGCTGAGGAGCAGCTTCTCCCCCCAGACCTGAAAGGCCCAGAGGGGGAATTGAAAACTTTGCCCCTGGAGCAGGGCGATGACCCGAGCCTCCATGGAGGGGGCGGGCTGGGCGGCGGGAAGGCTCAGGGCCAACAGGCCGGCCAGGAGGAGATCCCACAGGGCCCGGGGACACGGGGAGCGCATTTTCCCCACTTCAAATGATGAGCGGTTCCTGCCACGTGCCCCAGACCGCCTTGAGGGCCTTCGTGATCTCCCCCAGGGTGGCGTAGGCCTTCACGGCATCCAGGATGTAGGGCATCATGTTCTCGTTCTCTTTCCGGGCCGCGTCCTGAAGGGCGGCCAGGGCCTG
>JBEPYX010000208.1:0-4220 GCA_041641155.1 Thermoflexus sp. | reverse complement strand
TGGGACGGCCAGATGTCGCGCAGGAAGATCGGCTGGCCGTTGGGGTCGGTGCCCAGGGGCTCGTGTTCGAAGTCGATATCAACGCGGCCGGCTAGGGCGTAGGCCACCACCAACATGGGGGAGGCGAGGTAGTTCGCGCGCACCAGCGGGTGGATGCGGGCCTCGAAGTTGCGGTTCCCGCTCAGGACTGCCACCGCCACCAGGTTGTGGTCCCGGATGGCCCGGGCGACCGGCTCGGGGAGGGGGCCGCTGTTGCCGATGCAGGTGGTGCAACCGAAGCCCACCACGTGGAACCGCAGGGCCTCCAGGTAGGGCAGGAGGTTCGCCCGGCGCAGGTAATCCACCACCACCGGCGACCCGGGGGCCAGGCTGGTCTTCACATACGGCTTCACCATCAGGCCGCGCTTGACCGCGTTGCGGGCCAGGAGCCCCGCCCCGATCATCACCGATGGGTTGGACGTGTTGGTGCAGGAGGTGATGGCCGCGATCACCACCGAGCCGTGCCCCAGGGCCACCATCTGGCCGTCCAGGCTCACCCATGTCGCAGGGGCCGAGGGCGCGACGGCTGGAGCGGCCGGCGCCGGCGCCGGCCTGCCGCCCTCCCCTTCCAGCCGGCCCGTTGCCTGGGCGTTCGCTGGGCCCGGGGGAGGCAGCATGGACGCGACGCTCTCCCAGAACTGGCGCTTCACCTCCCGCAGCGGGACGCGGTCGTGGGGCCGGCGCGGCCCAGCCAGGGTGGGTTCCAGCGCGCCCAGATCCAACTCCACCACGTCGGTGTAGACCGGATCCGGCCCTTGGCCGTCGTAGAACAGGCCCTGGGCCTTCGTGTAGCGCTCCACCAGGTCCACCAGCGCCGGGTCCCGGCCCGTGCCGCGCAAGTAGGCCAGGGTCTCATCGTCCACCGGGAAGAACCCGCAGGTGGCCCCATACTCCGGCGCCATGTTCGCAATGGTCGCCCGATCTGGGAGGCTGAGCGCCTGCAGGCCGGGGCCGAAGAACTCCACGAACTTGTCCACCACCCCTTTCCGGCGGAGGATCTGCGTGATCGTGAGGACCAGGTCCGTGGCCGTGGCGCCCTCCGGGAGGCGGCCGACCAGACGGACCCCCACGACCTCCGGGATGCGCATGAAATAGGGCTGGCCGAGCATCACTGCCTCGGCCTCGATGCCCCCCACACCCCACCCCAGCACCCCCAGGGCGTTGATCATCGTCGTGTGGGAGTCCGTGCCCACCAGGGTGTCAGGAAAGGCGATGATCTCCCCATCGACCTCGCGGGTCTGGACGACTTTCGCCAGGTATTCCAGATTCACCTGGTGAACAATGCCAGTGCCGGGCGGGACCACGCGGAAGTTCTGAAAGGCCTTCTGGGCCCAGCGCAGCAGGGCATAGCGCTCGCGGTTCCGCTCGAACTCCCGCTCCACGTTCAGGTAAAACGCCAGCTCCGTCCCGAAGAAATCCACTTGGACAGAGTGGTCGATGACCAGGTCCGCCGGCACCAGCGGGTTGATCCGCCGGGGGTCCCCGCCCAGGCGCTTCACCGCGGAGCGCATCGCCGCCAGATCCACCACCGCCGGGACGCCGGTGAAGTCCTGGAGGATCACCCGGGCGGGCATGAAGGGGATCTCTCGGTCGGGCAGGTCCTTTGGGCTCCAACGGGCCAGCGCGAGGACGTCCTCCTCGGTCACCAGCTGCCCGTCCCAGTGGCGGAGGGCGTTCTCGAGGAGGACCCGGATGGAGAACGGCAGGCGGGCAGGGTCGCCCACCCCCTGCTCGGCCAGCCGGCCGAGCCGGTAGTAGCGAACGGTCCCTGCCGCGGTCTCCAGCGTCGCCTTCGCGCCGAAGGGATCTCGCGGGCTCATCGTCCCCGTGCCTCCGGAGTGCTGGGTTGGCGAGGAAGCCAGGGCGGGCCAGAGCGCGTGCCCGGCCGCCGAGGGTTCTCTGTTATCGTAACACGGTTCCTTCCCATTCACTGCCGTCGTGCTCAGTGCCCGCGTGATGAGTTCTCTGTTATCGTAACACGGTTCCTTCCCCTCGCAAAGGCGCGTCCCTTTTCGGCGCGCTTGGAGATACGCCCTCCGGACGGCTCCATCCCCCGCGCGCCTGGAGCCTCCTAAGGGTTTGACAAGCCCGAGCGACCGGGTTATCTTTCACTGTCTGTTTCTCGCTGGAAGGCGCATCGAGGACCATCGAGCAGACCAGAGGTGGCCGATGTCCCGGCTTCGATGGATCGGACCCATCGTGTTGTTGCTGAGCGCGTGCGGTGGGGCGATGCCGGCCGCCCCGGCGATCCCTTCCCCCACCGTCCCGCCGACATTCACGCCAACGCCTTCACCTCCGCCGACCCCCACTTTCACCCCGGCGCCCACGCCTTCCCCCACCCCGGCCCCGACCCCGACGGTCACGCCCGAGCGGGCGTCGGATTGTGTCGCCCCACCCATCCCGCCTCAGGGGCGCCGGGCCGCCGAGGGCTGTCTCCACGTGCACCTGGACCCCAACCAGGTCTGGGAGAACGATGGATTCGATCTGGCCGCCGCGGTGGGCTATCACGGGGAACAGCCCCCGTGCGCCGCGTTCGGCCTCGCCCTCTCCTGGCAGGTCACTCAGGCGGCCGAGCCGGAATCCCTCCGGTGGACCGTGATCCAGCAAGGGGTGGAGACACCGATCGGGCAAGGCCCATCGGGGACGATCGGGATCGGATGCGGGTTCGTTCGGCTGCACAACAGGGGGCCGGGGCCGGTGGACGTGGACGTGCGGGTGGTTGTGGACCTGATGCAGTAGCCGTAGGCCGAGGATCATGCCCCGACGGATCGAGGCTTTCGGGCGGAGGGAGCGGTCGGCCCTCCTCCGCCCTTTCAAGCTGGCCCACGGATCAGATATGGATCGCCGCCCCCAGGGCTGCGTGGGCCGCTTCCGCCAGGACCTCGCTCAAGGTGGGATGGGCGTGGACGGCGCGGACGATCTCCTCGGGGGTTAGCTCAGCAGTCCGCGCCAGGACCACCTCGGGCAGCAGTTCGGTGACCTCAGGGCCGATCATATGGACCCCTAGGATCTCCCCGTATTTAGCGTCCACCACCAGCTTGACGAAGCCCCCATGTTCGCCGAAGGCCAGGGCCTTCCCGTTGGCTTGGAAGGGGAACCGGCCCACTTTCACGGAATACCCCTGCGCCCGCGCCTGCTGCTCGGTGAGGCCCATGGAAGCGATCTGCGGGCGGCAGTAGGTGCACCGGGGCATGGCGAGGTAATCCAGGGCCGGGGGCATCGGCCCCTTCTCCTCCCGCGCGGCGATGTGTTCGACGGCGACGATCCCCTGGGCCGAGGCCACGTGGGCCAGGGCCATCTTCCCCGTGACATCGCCGATGGCGTAGATGTTCGGCACAGAGGTCTGCATGAAATCGTTCACCACCACGGCCCCGTGCTCCACCTGCACCCCCACGGCCTCCAGGCCCAGGTCCTCGACGTTCGGCTGCACGCCGATGGCCACGAGCACGGTCTCCGCCTCCACCGCTTTCCCCCCTGCCTCCACCGTCACGCCGCTGTCCGCCGCCCGCACCGCGTCCACCCGCGTGTTCGTCATGAAGCGGATCCCCATGCGGGTGAACTGCTTCTCCAGCTCCACGCTGATCTCCTCGTCCTCGAGCGGCGCCAGATGCGGGAGCATCTCGATGAGGGTAACCTCGGCGCCATAGGCCCGGAAGAGATAGGCGAACTCCAGCCCAATGGGGCCCGCGCCGATGATGACGATGGAGCGGGGGACCTGTTGGAGTTCCAGAGCCTGTCGGTAGGTGATCACCCGAGGCGGGTCCACGGAGAGGCCGGGCAGCAGGCGCGGCCGTGCCCCGGTGGCCAGGATGATGTATTTGGCCTCCAGCACGCCCTCGAACCGCTGTCCTCCGACGGCCGCCCCTTGGGTCGGGCGCACCTCGACCTGGCGGGCCGAGCGCAGGCGCCCCTCCCCCTCGTAGACGTCAATCCGGTTTTTGCGCATGAGGAACTGAACGCCCCGAACCAGGCGATCAGCCACCTGGCGGCTGCGCCGGTAGGCGGCCGCGTAGTCCACCTTTAGGTTCTCGAACGAGAACCCGAACTCCTCCCCCCGGTGCAGCAGCTCGATCACCTCCGCGTTGCGCAGCAGGGCTTTGGTGGGGATGCAGCCCCAGTTGAGACAGACGCCCCCCAGATGCTCTCGCTCCACCAGGGCCGTCCTCAGCCCGAGCTGCGCT
>JBEPYX010000207.1:252-4263 GCA_041641155.1 Thermoflexus sp. | reverse complement strand
GCCCTTGAGTCATCCGCACTCAACCCTGTCCCCGCATCCGCTTGAGCCAGTTGGCGGCCGTGGTGGGGCTCACCCCCGCTTCCCTGGCTAGGGCCCGGGCGGTGATGGCCTCGTTCCGGCTCTGCAGACGCTTCAGGGCCTCTACCAGCCTCTCCTCCGCCTCCTGCCTCCGCCGGGATCCGCGCCGCTTTCCGCCCTCCCGCACCGCCTCCTGGAGCCCCTGGCCCTGGAGGGGCGGGATCAGGGCCCGGGCCTGGGGGGAAAGCCGGCTCCGGTCCGGCCTCCCCGTGGAGGAGACCGGGTAGACCCTCGCCCCCTGGTAGCGGTTGTAGGTCCACTTGGCCACGCTTTTCGCAATGTGGTGGACCTCCCGGGGGCTCAGGTTCCCCTTGGGGTGGTCCCGGAAGAGGGCCTGGTTCAGGGCGTGGGCCCTTTTGGCAACCTCCAAAACCAACCGGGTCATTCCAGGCACCCTACTCGGGTTTGAGACAAAAGAGGCCGTCGAGGAAGCCGGTTACGAGGTGGCCTGACGCGGAAAGGCGGGGCAGGGCCCGGCACTCCGGCCGGGTCCTGCCCCTTCATCGATGCCTCCAACTGGCACGAAGGCCGTTGGCGACGGCCAGCAGCTCACTCACCTCGTGAGCGGCAACGGCCAGCGAGACGCCAACCCAGCCTGTCAGCGCGCCCGGGATCAAGATCGCCAGAACGGCTAGCGAGAAGATGATGTTTTGGCGGCTGATGGCGCGGGCCCGGCGCCCCAGGCGAACAGCGTAAGCCACTTTTCTCAGATCGTCGGCCATCAGGGCGACGTCAGCCGCCTCAATAGCGGCGTCGGTTCCCGCGGTGCCCATGGCTATCCCGACCGTGGCAGCGGCTAGGGCCGGCGCGTCGTTAATGCCGTCGCCGACCATGATCACACCGCCATACTCTTCAGCCAGCGCCTTCACGATCCTCGCCTTATCGTCCGGCTTCAGTTCCGCCCGGACATCGTCGATGCCAAGTTCCCGGGCGATGGCGTTCGCCGTCCGCTGATTGTCGCCGGTTAGCATGATGAAGTGCTCGACACCCGCTTCGCGCAATGCCTGTAGAGCGTCTTTTGCCTCGGGCCGGATCTCATCGCGGATGGCCAGCAGCCCCTTCACTTCCTCATCGGTGCCCACGAAGACGACCGTATGCCCGCCGTCCCGCAGCTCGTCGATCTTGTCCGACAGCTCCGCGGGGACCCGGGCTCCCAGCTGTTGAAAGAGAGCGGGGCTCCCAACATATAGGCTCACCTCGCCGACCACCGCCCTGGCCCCGGCTCCGGGTAGAGCCTGAAAGTCCCCGGCCTCGGGTACCTCGATCCCTTCATTCTGGGCCTTGGCCATGACGGCTCGGGCCAGGGGGTGCTCAGAGAAACGCTCAATCGCGGCCGCTTGCGCCAGCACTTCCCGCTCCGTCCATCCGGGCGCTGCGACAATGGTAGTCACCACGGGCTCTCCGCGCGTCAGCGTTCCGGTCTTGTCGAAGGCCACTGCGCGGACCGTGCCGAGGTTCTCAAGATGGATGCCCCCCTTGATGAGCACGCCGTTCTTGCCGGCTGCACCGATGGCGGAAGCCATGGCCACGGGCGTCGATATGACAAGGGCGCAAGGTGCCGCTGCTACCAGGAGGACCACAGCGCGGGTGGCCCAGGTCGACCAGTCGAGACCGATCAGGGGCGGGAGCACGACCAAGGCCACGGCTGTAAGCAGGACAACAGGGCTGTAACGCCTACTAAACCGCTCGATGAAGCGCTGAGCCCGCCCTTTTTCTGATTGAGCCTGTTCGACCAGGCGGATGATCTTGGACAGGGTATTGTCCTCGAAAGAAGCCGTGGCCTCCAGAACAAGGGCGCCCTCAAGGTTCACTGTGCCGGCAAAGACCCGGTCGCCTGGGCCCTTTGCCACAGGCACCGACTCGCCTGTGACCGCAGCTTCGTTAATGCTCGACCGCCCTTCAAGAATGATGGCGTCGGTGGGGATGGATTCGCCCGGCAGCACGAGGAACCGATCGCCCGGTTTCAGGGAGCTCGCCGGCACCATGCGCTCCCGGCCGTTCTCGAGGAGCCGCGCCTCCTTGGGGACCAAATCGAGCAACGCCTTGATGGCGGAGCGGGTGCGAGCGAAGGTGTACTCCTCCACGCCTTCTGCCAGCCCGTAGAGAAAGACAAGGAAGGCGGCCTCAAACCACTGGCCGAGAAGGACGGCTCCCAACGTGGCGAAGGCCATGAGAGCTTCGATGCCTACTTTCCGCTCTTCAATGAACTCTTCCCAACCCTCGCGTACCCAGAAGTAGCCCCCGAGGGCAATGGCAACGACGTACAAGGGGATCTGGACCGCGGGGCCAAGGCCTAGCTTCCCGGCTAACCAGCCCAAGCCCAACACGATGCCTCCGAGGCCAGCATTACGGATGGGGGGGAAGCGGTACCAGGGACCTTCGAAGCCTTCTTCCTCCTCTTCGGCGACGGCGCGCGTGGTAAGGCTCTTTTCGTCCATGACAATTCCTCCTTCGCACTACTTCCGAACACGGACGTTGGGGGCCAGGTGCTTCTTCTGAATCCCCGCACAGCACCGGCCGCCGACGCGCAAGGTCATCCGTTGCTCGAAGTTTCTCTGGTCTTCACGGAACAAGTCGGCAGGGAGCCGCCTGACGACCTCTGCCAGCTCCTTCACGACCGGGTCCGTGAGATCGAGCGAATAGTAGACCCACCGGCCGTCTCGCCGCGCCCGCAGTAGCCTGGCGTTGCGGAGCTCTTTCAAGTGCCGTGACACGTGGTATTGGGGTACCTCAAGGGAGTCGACGAGTTCGCAGACACACACCTCCTCATCATTCGCGGCCATGAGCCGGACGATCCGGAGGCGCGTAGGATCTGACAGCGCCTTGAAGGCATCCGTAATCCGCGAGAGTTCCGTCTCGGTCACCCCCCCCCTGCTTCCCGCCCGTTCTGGTTCTCCAGTACTACCGGCGCATGGCCGGGCCCCGCCGCTTTAATATATATGTGCATATGCGCATATTTCAAGGCGGGGGCGCAGTCCGACTGCATCAAGCTTCGGTAGGTGGATCCCCCCGACCCATGCTCCGGTTACGCCACAGAAAGGCCGGCCAGGTGCCGCAACGCCTGCACCCACTCACGGTCCGCATGCGGCCCGTAGAGCGCCGGGATCCGCACCCGCAGCCACTGGGCGACATCCTCCACGTCGCTCCGACTCAGGCGCTGCCCGAACAGCCGGCCTTGCGGGGTCGACACCACCGGTGGCGCCTGGCGGCGCTGCCAGACCGGACGCGCATAGCGCTCGAGCTCCCCATTTGCTCGGGCCGCCAACAGGCGGGCCAGGTGCCGTGCCCCGCCTTCGCTCCACGACGCTCCCCGTCGCTTCATCCGCCGGGCCAGCACGTGGTAATTCTGCCCCTCGATCGCACCAAGCCGCCGCACGTTCGCGTCGGCCACGATGCCGTCCCAGTGGTTCTTCATGTACTGCTTCAGCTCTTGGACGCGGTCGCGGTCGTCTCCCTGCGCCCGCCGGCGAGCCGCATCCAGGATCGCCGCCACCTCGGGCCACGGCTTCCCCTCGGCCAGCGCCGCCGCCAGCTGCCGGTGGGCTTCCGGATCATGCCGCAGCCCGCGCCGCAGCGCCCGCTTGAGGTGGAACGGATCGAGGCGATAGGTGGCCTGGGGGAGGTACTCCAGCACCTTGCGGATCCACGGCGCCCCGTCCCCACCCACCGTGCACTGTTCCACCCGGGCCCAATCCCACGCCGCCGCAAAGGCCGCCAGCGCCTCCTCGATGGACGCCGTCCCTTCGCCCACGGCCACGTGCACCCGCCGGTTCTTCAGCACCGTCCGCCCCCGCGCGTCCGTCGCCTTGCCCTCATACGCCAGTGCATGCAGCAGCGCGATCCGCTCTTTCTGCCCATCCGGCCCGCGCCGCCGGCCCCGCACCAGCAGCTCGTCAAACTCCAGGAGGAGAAGGCGGTCAGGGAACCCGTCCA
>JBEPYX010000207.1:0-242 GCA_041641155.1 Thermoflexus sp. | reverse complement strand
GACCGCCCCTAAGGCCCCTGGAAGGCCGGGGGGAGGGGGGAGGGGCTGAAGGGATTGACCCCCGGGGGCCCCCCGCCTCAAAAGCCGTTATACGCAGCGAGAGCGGCATATCCCATAACCCAAGTTGCTACCCAGCCATCTTCTGGGTCAGGAGACTGATGTTATGGGCCAGGACGAAGGTGAGGACCTTGATGACAAAGCCCTCCTGGGTCACGGCGTGGATGCGCCTGGGGAAGAGGTGA
>JBEPYX010000206.1:0-4265 GCA_041641155.1 Thermoflexus sp. | reverse complement strand
ACTCTATTGATGATCATACACCATATCCGCGCAATCGGCTCGTTTCCCCAGGCACCTCGGTGGGGTAGTATCCCCGGGCCCGCATCTCCTCCCGCAGACGCTCGAGGGCGGATTCCTCGAGGATCACAAGGTGAGGCGCCAGCCAGCCCAGGATGGCGGATTCCAGGGAGGTGGCGGCCAGGAGCTCCTGGAGCGTCGTGGGATCCCTCACCTCCAGGACGGTGACGTTCTCGAACACCTGAACCCGACGGAGACGCGCCCAGGCCTCGTCCAGCGCCCGCCGCAGGCAGGGGGTGGGCGGCAGGCCCGCAGCCTCGAAGATCTCCAGGATCTCCTCCGGCCGGTATCCTTCCCGGAACACCGCCCCGATGCGCCCTTCATCCAGCGTGAAGGTGAACGGGGAGCCCGCGGGGCGGCCCAGGCGGCCGGAGAGCCAGAGCAGACGGGCGGACGCCGGGCCCGGCCGCACCGACCAGGTCCGCTCGTCGAGCCACCGGGTCTCGGGCAGGGCCTCCTCCCCATCTCGGGGAAGCGCTTCCCCCCGGATCCAGCGCCGCCCCAAGGGGGTCAGCCGGAACGCCCGCAGGGCCTCCCCCTCATACGCCAGCGCCACCGCCCCCAGCCAGAACAGCGCGCCCTCCAGGTAAGCTCGCAGGTGCTCGGCGAGGGGGAGCGGCTCTGGGACTGGGTGGCCTCGCACCAGCCGCCACGGACGGTCCAGGGCGGCGCCGGCGAAGCCCGGCGGTTGCGCAGCCTCCAGCGCCCGCGCCACATCGGTCCAATCCACCCATCCGTCGGGCAACCCCTCCAGCAGACGGACCAGCGCTTGGCGGCCCAACCCCCACTCGTAGTAGAGGCGGTCCATCCCACCCACCCAGCCGATGGCGCGCAACAGCCGAACCGTCGGATCCCGCCGCTGGAGCCAGGCGATCTCGAACAGGGTGGCTCCGCTCCGCCAGATCTCCCAAAGTTGATCGAGGATCTCCCCGTCCCCCGCTTCCCATGGGGTCAACGAGCCGGCGAGGCGCCCCAGCGCCTCCACCAGGAATGCCGCGCCCTCCCATGGCAACCCTATCTGCTGCATCACCGCCTCGACCGCCTCGGCGGCCAGCCGGTCCACCGGCACAGAGATCCACTCATACGGGGGAGGCCCCCACGGATGCCGGGCGAGGAGGGCCTCCACCTCCGCCGGATCATGGGGCCAACCCCACAACCAGGGGAAGAGGCTCGAGCGGGGATGGGGACGGAAGGCCACGGGAGCCGGCGAGACCCACCGACGAGCCTCGCGCAGCAGCGGGGCCAACGGCGGGGCCACGACGGCTTGTTCCCGCGGGAAGCCCCGGTAAACCGTGGTCGGGAAGGAGGGGAGCGGCAGCATCCCGACCTCCAGGCCCGCCGGAAGATGGGCGTGGGGACGCGGCCGCGCCGTATGGCCCAGGGTGCAAGGGATCAGCAGCCCCTTCCGGATCGCCCGATTCCAAACCTGCCGGAAGGCCGGGCGCTCCTCACCGGTCCAGCGGACCCACCGCGCCTCCATCTCCTCGAAATCCACCCGCTCGGCCCCGAGGAGGCGGATCAGGCCGAGAAGGCGCTCCAGGGCGGGATCGAGATCCTCCCGCCATAGCCCAAGCCGCAAGTAGAGAAACCACCGCGCCGCCAGCCGCCGCACCAGATCCGGTTTGCGCCCGCGCGGGACCGCCCACCCGCGATGGCCGGCCCAGCGCAGCAGTTCGGCCGCCGTCTGCTGCTCCAGCTGGGCCTCCAGCCGCCGCAGGTCTTCCAGCCCCGGCTCCGGCGCGGGCCCCGCATCGAACAGCACCGCCAGCCAGGCAGCGACCTCATGGGCGCAGGGCTTGCCGCCCCGGCACCCGCACCCCCGCACCCGAAGCGCCTCCAGGGCGATCTCCCCCTCCGGGCCGGGACGGCGCCACTCCATCTCTTTGGCGGCCTGGCCCCCAGATCCCGAGGCGAGCAAGACCCGGAGCGTGCCGGACCCCCCGGGGCGGATGTGGACTTGGCCGGAGGACCAGAGACGGAACGCCTCGATCCACAGGGAACGCGGGAATTCACGAAGCCAGCGATCCACGGCCATTGGGGGAAGGTCCCTTCCCATCGGGGAGCGCCCGATACCAGGCGAGGACGTCCGCCACAGCGGGGCGATAGGCGGGCAATTCCTCCGCCTCGAGGATCTCATACCGATAGCCCTGCTCGGTGAGGAAGAGCTGGCGCCGGGTCGCGTAATCCTGGTCCACCGTGTCGCGGGTGACCAAGGTGTAGAAATGGGCCAGGACCCCGTTCCGCTTGGGGCGCAGGATCCGGCCCAGGCGCTGGGCCTCCTCCTGGCGCGATCCGAAAGTCCCCGACACCTGGATGAGGACGTTGGCGTCTGGAAGATCAACCGCAAAGTTGCCCACCCGCGAGACCACCAGGCGTCGGATCTCCCCCCGGCGGAGCTGATCGAAGAGCCGCTCCCGCTCTGCCACGGGGGTGCGGCCGGTGATCAGAGGGGCGCGGATCGCCCGGGCGATCCGCGTAAGCTGATCCAGATACTGCCCGATGATGAGCACCGTGTCCTCCCGGTGCTTCTCCAGGAGCTGCCGGATCACCGGCTCCTTCGCCCGGTTGGTGGCCGCCAGGCGATACCGCTCGCCTTCCTCCGCCGTCGCATACCGGAGCCGGTCCTCCGGCTCCATGGGGACGCGGATCTCATGGCACTCCACGGCGGCGATCCAGCCCCGCGCTTCCAACTCCCGCCAGGGGGCCTCATAACGCTTGGGGCCGATCAGGGCGAACACCTCGCGCTCGAGACCGTCCTCCCGCACCAGCGTCGCCGTCAACCCCAGCCGGCGGCGGGCCTGGAGATGGGCGGTGATGCGGAAGACCGGAGCCGGCAGGAGGTGGACCTCGTCGTAGATGATCAGGCCCCAATCCAGGGCGTTGAAGAGGCGGAAATGAGGGAACTGGCGGAGGAGATCCTCCCCGAAATCCCGGCGGGGGCGATGGGTCAGGATCTGATAGGTGGCCACCGTGACCGGGCGGATCTGCTTCCGGTGGCCGGTATACTCCCCCACCTGGTCTGGGCTCAGGTCGGTCTTGTCCAGGATCTCGGCGATCCACTGGCGGGCGGCCACGGTGCTGGTGGCGATGATCAGGGTGGCCGTCTGCAGCCGGGCCATGACCCCCAGGCCCACGATGGTTTTCCCCGCCCCACACGGGAGCAAGACCACCCCGCTCCCGGCCTGGAGGAAAGCCTCCACGGCCTCCTCCTGGTAGGGCCGCAGGCGGAACGGCTCCCCCGTGGCCCGCGAGGTGGAGCGCAGGCGGAGATCCAGGCGCGCCCCCTCGATGTAGCCCGCCGTGTCCTCCACCGGATACCCGAGATATAAGAGGGCCTGCTTCAGGTGCCCCCGGGCCCACGGCTCCACCTCCACCCGATCCCCCTGGGGCACGCCCGACCGGATCAGGAAAGGCGCCACCACGGATTGGGCGGCGATCCAAGCCAGGAGCGCCGGGTCCTCGGCGACCAGCCAGAGCCGGCCGTCTCCCAGCTCCAGCCGGAGCTGCCCGTATCGCGCCGCCCAGGCCTGGACGTCCTGGCGGAGGCTCTCGGGGACGTGGCCCCCGCTGAACCGCTCCAGCTCGGCCAGGATCTGCTCCGCATGAAGCCCCAAAGCGGCGGCGTTCCACACCGAAAGGGGGGTGATCCGGTAGACGTGAATCGGCCCAGCGCTCCGCTCCAAATCGGCGAAGCGGGCCAGGGCATCCCGGGCCTGCTCATACTCCGGGTGCCGGGTCTCTAGCCAGACGGTGCGGTCGGCCTGGATGGTGATCGGGAACGCGAGATGGGTCGCCATGATCCTCGCCGTAAGGCCGCGATGGGCACGGTGTTGCCGAAAGGCCCTAGCCCCGTCCGCACCGTCCCCTCGGAGGGGATGGGGGCCAGGGGCTTCTCCCCGGCATGCCCCAACGGGCCTTGGAGAGCGTTTTCGACAAGGCCGTTCCTTTTATTTTCGCCGAACGGGGTTGGATCAGCAACAGCGAGGCCGGAAGGCAGGGGTTCTCCAACTCCCCCGATCCCGTATCCCATCGGGGCCGGTTTCGAAGAATGGGGTGGGAAGTGGGGAGGCAAGGGGTTCGTCCCGAAGCCCGCCCATGCCCGGGGGTCTCCCCAGCCCCGGACGACGGCCCGATACACCTCTACCGTCGCCTGGGCGATCCGCTGGTGGGTGAACCGCTCCAGAACCCGCTGCCGCCCCCTCTCCCGC
>JBEPYX010000205.1:0-4270 GCA_041641155.1 Thermoflexus sp. | reverse complement strand
TTGAAGAAGAGGGCCTGCTGGCCCGCCACGCATGCCCGACAGCGGTAGCCGACCGGCGTCTGCACCGCGCACCGCGTGCAGATCGGGCGCCCGCATCGGTTGCAGCGCAGGGCAGTTGGGATGCTCGAATGGAACGCGCAGAACAGGGTCTCCGCCATCAACGCCTCCTTAATTTATGATAATGTGGAAGGCCTCCCCCTGGGGCGTTCAGAGGCGCATCCAGAGGAGATAGGCGAGGAGGGCGCCGGCGAGGGCCGTCAGGGCGTTGACCCCGTCGTTGTTCAGCCACGCCCACCCCCGCAGGGGCCGGGCCGGCCGGCCGCACCGATGGCGCGGGCGCTCCGTTTCCTTCCCGCACGCCTCGCACCAGTAGACTCGCTGCACCGTGGCCCCCAGGAAGCTGTCCAGCAACGCCCCGAGGAAGCCGGCCAGCCCTACCCCCAGGGCCATCCCGGGGGATCCCCCTACCGGGCTCAGCCCTACCGCCAGGACGCCGATCATCCACGCCCCCAGCCCCGCGGCGATCGTCCCCTCGGGTGTGATCGCCCCGGAGGTGCCGGGGGGAACGGGCCGCCCATCCAGGATGCGTCGGGGGATGCGCCGGCTGAGCAGCCCCACCTCCGTCGCCCACGTGTCCGCCGTGACTGCGGCGATGCTCCCCGCAAACATCCACCAGAGGGCCGGGTAGGAGGAGAGCCCCCAGAGGAGGGCCAGCCCTGCCCCAACCCCGCCGTTCGCCAGCGCCTGGCCCAGGTCCCGCCGCCCGCCCTTCGCGAAGGCTTGGGCCGCCTCCGCCTTCCGGCCGGATCCAACGCGGGTCAGGGCGGAGGCGGTAACGAAGAAGACGATCAGCAGGAAGGCCCACGGCCATCCCCCGGCGCCGAGGATCGCTGTGCCCACCAGTACCGCCCCCAGCCATCCGTCCCGGGTGAGCGCCCCCAACCGGAAAGCGAGGCCGCCGACGAGCGCGCTGAGGGCTAGGCTGAGGATCCATCGCTCCATCCGCCCTCCAGCCTGCCGACCGCTTCTCGATCCGCTGCCCGATCCCGTGTAGAATTCCCAGTAATGGAACCCCGGCTCGCGAGGCAGCGAAGCCGCCTCCATTATCCCAGTGGTTCCCGCTCACCTGGAAAGCGCTTGGAGGGGGAGGATACCATGCAAATGGAACGCAAAGCGCGCGAGGAGGCCGCCCGGTTCGCCCGACGTCTGCCGCCCGGGCAGGTCCTGACCGACAAATTCCCTGTGCTACACTACGGGCCGATCCCCCGTTTCGATCCGGCGACGTGGGACTTCCGGGTCTTCGGGCTGGTAGAGGAGGAGAGGCGCTGGACCTGGGAGGAGTTCCAGCAGCTGCCCCGCACGACCATCACCGTGGACGTCCACTGCGTCACCGGATGGAGCAAGCTGGATACCACCTGGACAGGGGTGGCCTTCAAAGACCTGCTGCGGTTCATCCGGGTCAAGCCGGAGGCCCGCTACGTGATGGCTCACTGTGAATACGGCTTCACCACCAACATCCCGATGGAATACATGGAAGACGCCCTGCTGGCCACCCATTACAACGGGGAACCATTGACGCCGGAGCACGGCTACCCGCTCCGCCTGATCGTCCCCCGCCTCTACTTCTGGAAGAGTGCGAAGTGGCTGCGGGCGCTGGAGTTCATGGCCGAGGACCGCCCCGGCTTCTGGGAGCAGGCGGGCTATCACATGCGCGGGGATCCGTGGCGGGAGGAACGATATCGGGAGTGGTGAGCAGCAGGCGGTTCATTTTTTCCCGAGGAGGGGATCGATGCGGAGCTATGCCTACGGCTACCCCCGGCTGGGACGCAAGCGGGAATACAAGTCCCTCATCGAGGGCTACTGGCAAGGCAGGATCCCGGAAGGGGAGCTGGTCGCCGGCCTGGAGGCCCTGGAGGCCGAACGCCTAGAGACGTATCGGCGCTTCGTGGACCATTTCCCCGTCGGCGAGATGTCCCTTTACGATCCGATGCTGGACACCGCCCTCATGCTGGGCCTTTACCCCCACAGCGGGCGCCTGGAGGACTACTTCGCCCTGGCCCGGGGGGAGCACGCCCTGGAGCTCACCAAGTGGTTCAACACCAACTATCACTACCTGGTCCCCGAGATCCCCTTCGCCGGCGGGGAGCCCCCGGCCTTTCGGGTGGCCTGGAATAAGCCCCTCGAGGCCTTCCGGAAATCCCCGGACGGCTTCCCCTACCTGATCGGCCCCTACACGTTCCTCCGGCTGAGCAAGGGATACCCGCCTGAGGCCTTCGGGCCGCTGCTGCGGGCGCTGCTCCCCGCCTACGCGGAGCTGCTCCGTTCCCTGAAAGCCGCAGGGGCCGCGATGATCCACATCGACGAGCCCGCCTGGGCGATGGATGTGTCCCCTGAGGAGGTCTCCCTCATCCGCGAGGCCTACACGGCGCTGGGCCAGGAGGCGGACCTCTTGGTGTTCGTCTACTACGACAGCCTGGACTTCCTCGAGGCGCTTTACGATCTGCCGGTGCGCGGCCTCGGGCTGGATCTCGTCCATGGAGCGGAGAACCTCGAGACGCTCCAGCGGGCTGGCTTTCCCGAAGACAAGATCCTGATCGCAGGACTCGTGGACGGCCGCAACATCTGGAAGACTGATCTCCGGAAGGCGGCGCAACAGGTGGAGGCGCTCCAGCGCTGGACCTCAGCGGAGATCTGGATCTCCAACGCTGGGCCGCTTTATCATCTCCCGGTGACCGTGGAAGGGGAGACGCGGCTGGATCCCGCCCTGCAGGAGCGGATCGCCTTCGCCACGGAACGGCTGATGGAGTTGCACCTCCTCAAGGCTATGCTGACGGAGGGGGAGACCGAGGAGGCACGGCGCTGGAACGCTTACATCCACCCGGTGGATCACTGGCATCGCCCGGAGGTCTGGGAACGAGTGCGCCGCCTTGGCCCCGCTGACTTCTCCCGCTCCCTGCCGTATCCCGAGCGGTCCCGCCGGCAGCGGGAACGGCTCCCGCTCCCCACCTTCCCCACCACCACCATCGGCAGCTTTCCCCAGACGGAGGACCTGCGGCGGGCGCGCACGGCCTACCGCGCCGGGAAGCTCCCGGCCGCCGAATACGAGGCCCTGATCCAAGAGCGCATCCGGCATGTGATCCAGGTCCAGGAGGAGTTAGGGCTGGATGTGCTGGTCCACGGGGAGTTCGAGCGCTCGGACATGGTGGAGTTCTTCGCGGAGCGCCTGGAGGGGTTCGCGATCACCCAGCACGGATGGATCCTCTCCTACGGCACCCGGGTCTACCGCCCCCCCATCCTGTATGGGGACGTGTACCGCCCTCAGCCGATGACCCTGAAGGAGATCACCTACGCCCAATCCCTGACGGCGAAGCCGGTGAAGGGGATGCTCACCGGTCCGGTGACCATGCTGGCCTGGAGCTTCGTCCGAGAGGACATCCCGGTGCATGAGGTGGCCTTCCAGATCGCCCTGGCGATCCAAGATGAGGTCCGGGATCTCGAGGCGGCGGGGATCCGGGTGATCCAGATCGACGAGCCGGCCTTCCGGGAGCGGGCGCCCCTGAAGCGCCGACGGTGGCCGGAATACTTCGATTGGGCGGTGAAGGCTTTCCGCCTGGCCGCTCGGGCCCAGCCGGAGACCCAGATCCACACCCACATGTGCTACTCGGAGTTCAACGAGATCATCGAATACATCGACGCCCTGGACGCCGACGTGATCAGCATCGAGGCGACGCGGAGCCGGGGGGAGGTCATCCGCGCCTTCGAGCACTACCGCTACGAGCGCCAGATCGGCCCGGGCGTCTACGATGTCCACTCCCCCGCCGTCCCCACCGTCGAATCCATGGAGGCGATCCTGGAACGGGCCATCCGGGTGATCCCGCCGGAGCGCATCTGGGTGAACCCGGACTGCGGGCTGAAGACCCGGCGGTGGGAGGAGGTGATCCCGTCCCTACGGAACATGGTGGCCGCCGCCCGGCGCCTCCGCGAGCGCCACGGGGCGCCGGTCCCAGCCCCCTGAGGGCGATCGAGGTCGCCGCTGGATCTCGCCTCCCTCGCAAACGGGGCCATAATCGATAATGGCAGATCGCGGCCGCTGTTTGGATTCGCCTCCGTTTTCGCCTTGGATGGCTCCGACGGATTGGACGGATGGGCGCTGGAGGCGGGGGGATGCGGGGGATCCCAGACGTTCGGTTTGAGCGGGACCCCGATTGGGAACCGCGCCAGCACTGGGCCCCACACGCGGGGATCGCCCGCTCCGCCGGCCACAGGGGGC
>JBEPYX010000204.1:0-4272 GCA_041641155.1 Thermoflexus sp. | reverse complement strand
CCCTGATGGATTTCGTAGGGCTGGACACGCTGTTGTTGATCGCCGACGCGATGTTTGAGGAATTCAAGGACCCCCGCTATGCCGCCCCGCCGCTGCTGCGCCGCATGGTCGCCGCCGGGTGGCTGGGACGTAAGAGCGGGCGGGGGTTTTACACCTATTGAAAAGGCCCGCCGGGCGAATGGAGCACAGCGGCGCCGGTTCGTTCTCTAACTCTTTTCACATAGAGGGAGGGGGCGATGCCTTCGGAGGCGGAGCTGCTGGCGCAGATCGGGTTGAACTTTGAGCTGTCGGAAGAGCATCGCATGTTCCAGCAGGTGGTGCGGGAGTTCGCCCAGCGGGAGATCGCCCCGGTGGCCGCCCACCACGATGCCACCGGCGAGTTCCCTTGGGAGACTGTCCGCAAAATGGCGGCCATGGGGCTGATGGGCATCGAGGTCCCAGAGGAATACGGCGGCCAGGGGCTGGACGCCATCGCCTCGGCGCTGGCGATGATCGAGATCGCGAAGGCCGACGCCGCCCACAGCACGGTGATGAGCGTCAACAACACGCTATTCTGCTTCCCCATCCTCACTTTCGGGACCGAGGAGCAGAAGCGCCGGTACGTGACCCCAGTGGCGAGCGGCCAGGCGATCGGCGCTTACGCCCTCACCGAGCCCCAGTCGGGTTCGGATGCCGCCGGCATGCGCACCCGGGCGGTGCGCAAGGGGGACGTCTACATCCTCAACGGCCGCAAGTCATGGATCACCAACGGCCCGGTGGCCGATTACATCATCGTCTTCGCCATGACGGATCCTGAGAAGAAGCATCACGGCATCAGCGCCTTTATTATCGAGACCAACCGACCGGGCTTCAGCCGGGGCAAGAAGGAGGAGAAGCTGGGGATCCGGGCCAGCGCGACCTGCGAGATCTTCCTGGACCATTACGAGTGCCCGGTCGAGAACCGCCTGGGGGAGGAGGGGGAGGGCTTCAAGATCGCCATGGCCACCCTGGACGCGGGGCGGGTAGGGATCGCGGCCCAGGCCGTGGGGATCGCCGAGGCGGCCTATGAGGCGGCCGTGGCCTGGGCCCGGCAACGCGAGGCCTTCGGCCGCAAGATCGGGGAGTTCCAGGCCATCCAGTGGAAGCTGGCGGATATGCGGGTGAAGCTGGAGGCAGCCCGGCTGCTCACCCTGCAGGCGGCCTGGAAGCGGGAGCGGGCCAAGCGCACCGGCGAGCGCTACACCCTCGAGGCCGCGATGGCCAAGCTGTTCGCCAGCGAGGCCGCCCAGTGGATCACCTATGAGGCCATCCAGATCCACGGGGGGATGGGCTACAGCCGCGAGCTGCCGGTGGAACGTTACTTCCGCGACGCCCGCATCACGACGATCTACGAGGGCACCAGCGAGATCCAGCGCCTCATCATCGCTCGCCACATTCTGGGGTTGAAGACCAGCGTTTAACGGGCGAGGTCTCCCGATGAAAGCCATCGTCTTCTACCGGCATGGCGATCCGGAGGTCCTGGAGGCGGCGGAACTGCCCACGCCCCACCCGGGGCCGGGCGAGGTGCGGGTGCGGGTGCGCGCCTGCGCCATGAACCACCTGGACCTGTGGGTGCGGCGGGGGATCGCGGCGCTGCGCCTGACGATGCCCCACATCCTGGGCTCCGACGTCGCGGGGGTGGTGGATGCGGTGGGGCCGGAGGTCTCGGGGATCGAAGTGGGCGATCGGGTGGTGGTCAACGCGATGCTGAGTTGTGGGCAGTGCGAGTTCTGCCTGCGGGGGGAGGACAACCGCTGTCGTCGGGGAGGCATCCTGGGCGAGCACGTTCGGGGAGGATACGCGGAATACGTGGTGGTGCCCGCCCGCAACGTGTTGAAGCTGCCCGATGGCTTCCCCTTCGAGGAGGCGGCCGCCGCCTCTCTGGTCTTCCTCACCGCGTGGCATATGCTGATCCCCCGGGGGAATCTGCGCCCTGGGGAAGATGTCCTGATCGTCGGGGCGGGGGGCGGGGTGAACACCGCCGCCCTCCAGATCGCCAAGCTGGCGGGGGCACGGGTGATCGTCGTCGCCTCCAATGCCGAGAAGGCGGCGCGGGCCCGCGCCTTGGGGGCCGACCACGTCATCGACCGCTCCCAGGAGCCGGACTGGTCCCGCGCGGTCTGGCAGTGGACGGGGAAGCGAGGGGTGGATGTGGTGGTGGACAATGTGGGGCAGGCGACCTGGATGCAGAGCATCCGAGCGCTGCGCCCGGGCGGGCGGCTGCTGGTGGTGGGGGCGACCTCCGGCCCGAACCCCGAGGACTTCGACATCCGCTATGTCTTCTCCCGGCAGATCAGCATCCTGGGATCCACGATGGGAACCCAGGGGGATTTCCGCACGGTGATGGGGCTGATCTTCGCCGGCCGGCTGCGGCCGGTGATCGACCGGACCCTGCCCCTCACGGTGGAAGGGGCCCGCGAGGGCCACCGCCTGCTGGAGTCGGGGACGGTGTTCGGGAAGATCGTCTTCCAGGTCGACACCATCCGATGAGCCGATGGCGGCGCCTCGCGGGCGCCCTCTGGTTGCTGTATTTCGCCCTGCGCAACGCGGCGCGTGCCGGATACTACCTGGTGGCGATCCCCCCGGAATGGGCTCGGGCGGGCCTCCACGGGCCGTGGACCTATTTGGGGATCGTGGCATTGATCTGGGCGGCGATCTTCGGCGCGGCCGCAGCCCTCTGGTGGCGGGGAGGACCCCAGGCGAGGGGGTGGGCGGTGGGGACAATGGCCCTGTATCAGATCCACGTCTGGATCCACCGCTTGGCCCTAATGGCCAGCCCCTTCGTCGCCCAGAGCCACGGTTTCGCGCTCCTGATCAGCGGCCTCACCCTGGCGGCGACGGTGTGGCTGGCCGGCGCCTGGCCCCGCCGCCCACCCCGGCGGAACGTCCGTGGGCGTCGCCCATGACGCCTCCGCCGGAGGGAATGCCCTTCCCGGGATCACCCTGTGAACACCTCCTCGATCTGATCCAGGGCCCAGTCCAGGTCCTCCCGTGAAATCACCAGCGGCGGGGCAAACCGCAGGATGTGCTCGTGAGTGTCCTTCACCAGGACTCCCCGCGCCTTTAGCGCTTCGCAGAAGCGCCGCCCCCCCCCGGCCTCCGGATGGAGCTCGATGCCAATGAGCAAACCCCGCCCACGGACCTCCCGGATGTACGGGCTCCGGATCGCCCGCAGGCGCTGGAGGGCGTGTTCGCCTAGGACCCGCGCCCGCTCCGGCAGGTTCTCCTCCACGAGCACTCGCAGGGCCTCCCGGGCCACGGCAGCGGCCAGCGGGTTGCCCCCGAAGGTGCTCCCGTGATCGCCCGGTCGGAACACCCCGAGGATCTCCCGCCGGGAGACCACAGCCGAGACCGGCAACACGCCGCCCCCCAGAGCTTTCCCCAGGATCACCACATCGGGCTGGACCCCCTCCCACCATGAGGCCAGGAGCCTACCGGTGCGCCCCAGCCCTGTCTGGATCTCGTCGGCGATGAAGAGGACGTGGTGCCGGCGGCAGATCTCGGCTGCCTGGGCCAGATACCCCGGCGGGGGTACCCGGACGCCCCCCTCCCCCTGGATGGGTTCGACCAGGAACGCAACGGTGCGGGGGGTGATCGCCCGCTCCAGGGCTTCCACATCCCCGTAGGGGATGATCACGAAGCCCGGCGTGTAGGGGCCGAAGTCCTCGCGATACTGGGGCACCGTGGAGAAGCTGATGATCGTGATGGTCCGGCCGTGAAAGTTCCCCTCGCACACGATGATCTCCGCCTGATCCCGAGGGACGCCCTTCACCCGGTAGCCCCACTTACGGGCCGTCTTGATCGCGGTCTCCACCGCCTCCGCCCCGGTGTTCATCGGCAGGGCCATTTCATAGCCCAACAGCTCGCAGAGTTCTTTCAAGAAAGGGCCGAGCTGATCGTTCCGGAAGGCCCGCGAGGTGAGCGTCACCCGCTGGGCCTGCTCCATCAGGGCCCGGATGATCCGAGGATGTCGGTGGCCGTGGTTCAGGGCGGAATAGCCGCCCAGGGCGTCAAGGTAACGGCGGCCCTCGACGTCATAGACCCAAGCCCCCTCCGCCCATGCGATGACCACATCGATCGGCTGGTAATTGGGGGCGCTGTAGGTATCCTCCATCTCGATGTAATCGGCGGAACGAAGAGTGGTTGGCGTGGACATCGTGGCCTCCTGGAAGGGTTAGGCGATCCATCACGGGCGGCCTCCCCAGCCCCGCCTGGCCCCGCGAGGGGGGAGGGAGGAGCATCATGGGGTTCCCG
>JBEPYX010000203.1:0-4274 GCA_041641155.1 Thermoflexus sp. | reverse complement strand
TCTCCAGCAGGCTCTGGGGGATCTCGGCCTGCAGGCGCTCGTAGAGCTCCAGGCGGCCGGTGCGGAGCAGTTGATCGATCTTCTCCTCGATCGCCTCGCCCACGCCAGGGATGGAGCGCAGGGCCCCCTCCTGCCAAAGATCGTAGATATCCCGCCCCAGCGCAGCGATGTTCTCCGCCGCCCGCCGGTAAGCCATCACCTTGTAGGGGATCTCCCCCTGGATCTCCAGCATGTCGGCGATGTTCTCAAAGATCTGGGCGATCTCCTGATTGGTCCACCGCCGCTCCATGGCCTTCCCTCCGCGCATCCGGATCCGGGCGAGCGCTGCTGTGGACGACATCGGCGCTGATCCGTGAGGGGACAGGCGGCTTTCCTGCTTTCATCATACCTCAACGGCCCACACGGCGGACGTCGGAGGGGTCAGGCCGAGAAAAGCTGCTTCAACGCGGGGGCTTACAGGGGAACGGCGCCCTGGGCGCATGGTCCTCTCCAGCCGGGGCGCCCACGGCCTCCCCGCCGGGGGGATCCGCACCGATCCCCCGCAGGCTGAGGGCGGTGAATCCCCCCACAAGCATCATCAGCACCCCCGCCCCTAGGAGCACCGGCCGGGGCCCCCAGAGCTGGCCGAAGAGCCCGGCGCTCCCCTGGGCGAGGGCCAGCGCCCCGTTCACCCCGAGGTTCACCAGGCTGTCCACCCGCCCGCGCAGGCGGTTCGGCGTGATCTGTTGGATCAAGGTGGCCAGGCCGGCCCGGGCCACCACCACGCAGAGCCCCATGGCCAGGGCCGCCAGGAGCGCGAGGGCGAAGGCTTGGGCCTGGCTGAAAGCGACCGTGGCCAGCCCGGCGGCAGCCAGGAAGAGGCCTACGACGAGCGGGGCGGACATCCGAGGGCCCAGGGCCGACACCACCCCCAGCCCCAACGCCAGGCCGATCCCCATCATGGCCATCGTCAGCCCGAACCCCCCTGCCCGCACCTGCAGGACCTCCGCGAGGAAGGCCAGGCCAAGGACCTGCACCACCCCGATCCCGATCGTGGCGAAGGGGGTGACGGCGGCCACCCGCCGAAGGGGGCGCTGGGTCCAGACGAAGCGAAGGCCTTCCAGCAGGTCGTGCCCGGGGGAGTTCCGCTGGGCCGGCTGGGGGCGATTGGCCGAGGCTGGAAGGCGGATCCCCGCCAGGGTGATGGCCGAGATCAGGAAAGTGGCGCTATCGAGGAGGAAGGCGGCGTAGGGCCCGAAGCGCTCCACGAAGAACCCGGCGGAGATTCCGCCGGCCACCAGGGCCAGGATGTAGCTGGCCTGGAGCATCGTGTTAGCCTGGAGCAGCCGATCGGGGGGGACTAGGGCAGGGAGCACGGCGTTGCGGGCGGGGTAGAACAGGAGCCCGGCAATGGACAGCGCCGAGGCCAGCGGATACAGCCGCCACAGATCAGCGTTCGTCCGCACCGTCAGCGCGCCCAAGACGATGAGGGCCCGGGCCACGTCGGAGCCGATCAGCACGTAGCGGCGCGGCCAGCGGTCGGCGAAGACCCCGCCCCACAGCCCGAAGAGGATCTGAGGGAGGGTGATGGCCAGGGCCAGCCCCCCGAAGGCCGCCCGGGAGTCCGTCAGGCGGTCCAACAAGCTCAGGCCGGCGATGAACAGGAACTGATCGCCCACCTGAGACAGGAACTGGCCGACCCAGAGCAGGGCAAATGGCCCGCCCAGGGACCCGCCCCCTCGTCCGTTGCGCCGTGATCCCCACATTCGGTTCACAGGGGCAGCTCATAGATCCGGTAGATCTTATAGATCCGTCCACCCAGCGCCTGGATGTCCCGGTTCATCATCGCGTTGTTCTCCAGCACCCACGACATCTCGGCGCGCCGGTAGCCTTTCGGGAGGGCGGCCTTCGCCGTCTCGTAGTAAAACAGCGCGCTCACCCCATGAGCCCGCCATTCCTCGACCACTCCCATCGCCACGACGCGGATGGTGTCCACCACCCGACGCACTTTCCAGTAGTAGAGGAGCTTCAACAGGGTCCACCATTCCGGGATCCCGGGCCGCGGGTATGCCTTGTGCAGGGCCTGGTTGATGTCCGGCAGGGTCAGGGAGAAGCCGATAGGCTCCCCGTCCACCTCCGCGATGAACACCAGATCGGGGTCCACGAACCGGATCAGCTGGGCCGCCATGTGCTCGATCTCCATGTCGGTGAGGGGGACGAACCCCCAGTTCCGCTCCCAGGCCGAGTTGTAAACTTTCTTGATGCGGTCCAGCTCCTCCCGGAAGCGTCGGATATCCCCCGGGCGCACCCGGAACTTCGACCGACCCTTCAGCTTCTCTACCACCCGCACCAGCTTCTCCGGCCAGTTGAACACCTCTACCGTCAGTTCGTAGGCGTAGAGGTCCATCGCCTTGTGGAAGCCGAAGCGCTCGATGAAGTCCCGGTAGTAGGGCGGGTTGTAGGCCATCAGGATGCGGGGCGGGTCATCGAAGCCCTCGATCAGCAGGCCGCACTCCTCATTGGTGCTGAAGGTCGCTGGCCCACGCAGGGCCGCCATGCCGCGGGCGCGGGCCCAATCCCGCGCCGTCGCCAGCAGCGCGTGGGCTGCCTCCTGATCTGGCAGCACTTCAAAGGCTCCGAAGAAGCCTACCGGCTCATTGTGGAAGGCGTTGTGCTGGTGGTTGATGATGGCTGCGATGGTGCCCACGGGCTCCCCATCGCGCCGGGCCATGAAGAGGGCGACCTCCGCGTGCTGATAGAACGGGTTGCGCTGGGGATCGAAGAAAGCCATTCGCTCGCTGACCAGGGGAGGCACCCAATAGGGATCCCCCCGATACACGCGCCAAGGGAACGTCACGAAGGCCCGGCGCTCCGCCGGCGTCCGGCATTCATGGATCGTCAGCATCGCCGCCTTTCTCCCGCATCGGGTCGCGGTTTCCGCCGCCCTCAGGCCAGGAACGACAGGGCCCGGGGGAGGATGCGGAACGTGGCTGGGGCCTCCCCGATCAGCTCCCCCTCGGCCTGCAGGAACATCCGCTCCCGGGCGTCCACGTGGACCTCCCGGGCGCGCCGCCACGTGATCTTCGGATGCATGAGGTGGGTCCCCCGGTAGACCCGAGGGAGGTTCCACACGATCTCGTCCCTCCCGAGGTCCCCCAGCAGGATCACATCGAACCACCCGTCGTCGACTTCCGCGCGGGGGGCGATGAACATCCCGCCCCCGAAGTAGCGGCCGTTGCACACCAGCACCGAGTTCATCCGCCCGGAGTGCTCTTCGCCGTCGAGGCGCACGGTCACGGTCTTGTTCCGATAAAGCAGCAGGGTCAGGAAGAGATACACCAGATAGGTCCCCCTCGCCCCGAAGGCTTTGATCCCCCGGTTGGTGCGGTCGGCGACTTCCCCATCGAAGCCCAGCCCCGCCGCGTTGATGAAATAGCGGGTCACGCGCTCGCCGGCCCGCTGGCAGCTCACCTGGCCGACGTCCACGAGGTGCGCGCGCCCCTCCCGCAGCCGGAGGGCCGCCGCCACCGGGTCGCGAGGGAGCCCGAAGGTGCGGACGAAATCGGAGCCCGTGCCCAGGGGGAGCATGCCCAGGCGCACGGTCCGCATCCGCTCCGGATCCTCCAGGGGGAGCCCGTTGAGGATCTCGTGGAGCGTCCCGTCGCCTCCCACCCCGATGATCGTGGAGAAGCCGGCCTCCAGCCCCTGCCGGGCGAGGAGGGTGGCATGGCCGGGCTCCTGGGTGAAGACGACTTCCATGCGGATCCCTTCCAACCGCAGGCGGGCCTCCAACCCGCTCCACCGCCGGCCGGTCCGCCCGTTGCCGGCCACCGGGTTCACGATCACCCACCACGGGCGTTCCTGCATAGCCCCTCCGTTTCGTTGAAGCGTCCGAATGTTGTGGGGGCGCCG
Source organism: Thermoflexus sp. (assembly GCA_041641155.1). Lineage (GTDB taxonomy): Bacteria > Chloroflexota > Anaerolineae > Thermoflexales > Thermoflexaceae > Thermoflexus. Next base: position 383 of record JBEPYX010000203.1, on the reverse strand, counting down.
TTGACGCCTTAGGAAGGCCATGGTATGCTCAGAGCGGCAAATCCTCAAGCACCGGAGCGCCACCGATGGCCAGGTCCCGCACCGAGCTGATCGTGCAACGGCTCAAGGATCTACAAGCCAGCACGCCGGACATCGAGGCCTCCGCGTTGGTCTCCGTAGATGGGTTGATCATCGCCTCGGCTTTGCCACGGGACGTGGAGGAGGATCGGGTCTCGGCCATGTCGGCGGCCATGCTCTCCCTGGGGGAACGGATCGCCAACGAGTTGGGGCGGGGGGCACTGGATCAGGTCTATGTGCACGGATCCAACGGCTACGTGATCTTGATGGCGGTGGGCCAAGAGGCGGTGCTGACGGTGCTGGCCCGGGAGAACGCCAAATTGGAA
>JBEPYX010000202.1:0-4281 GCA_041641155.1 Thermoflexus sp. | reverse complement strand
GGCGTCCCGGCTCTCCCAAAGGGGAAGGCTGAGGAGGAAGAGGGCCAGATAGGCGCCCAGCCCCCAGGCCGCCACCGGGACCCCCAGAAGCTCCGCATATGGGCTGTTGTTGACGAGGTCACAGCCCCGAAACCCGATGCAGGACAGCCCTTCCCCCCGGAGCTTGCTCCAGGTGAGATACCCGGCGACACCCGCCCCCGCCAGGGCCAGGCCCATCTGCATCCAGGGAAGGATGTCCCTCCGCGCCGCCACCGATCGCCCACCCCCCGCCGCATCGGAGAACCCGTCTCATGCCTACGACGCGCCCTTCTGCAACAGCGTCTCGATGTAAGTTTCGTAGAACACCACGTCGTAGAGGCCCTCGATCTTCTCCCCGTTGATGAAGATCGTCGGCGTTGCCCGAACCCCCCGTTGGCGGCCGGCCTCGGCGGCTCCGCGAATGAAGTCCCGATACTTATCGGACCGCAGGCAGCCTTCGAAGGCCCCTCGATCCAGGCCCACCCGCACCGCCAAGCCGATGAGCCGTTCGTCCGAGAACCAGCCCATGTTCTCCCCGCGCTGGTTGGCGAAGACGAGATGCTCATACTCCCAGAACCGCCCCTGCTCGGCTGCGCAGGCAGCCGCCTCCGCCGCCCGGAACGACTCCGGCCCCAGGAAGGGGAAATACCGGAAAATATAATAGACCTTTCCTGTCTTCACATACTTCTCATCCAGGCGAGGGGCCACCTCTCGGGCGTAACGGGCACACACCGGGCACTGGAAGTCCGCGTATTCCTCGATGATGATCTTGGCCTCCGGGTTCCCCTTATAGGGATAGCCGTCGGGCGTCAGGCCGGTCGGATAATCCACCGCGGCGATGGTCTCCGCCGGCCGGTTCGCCCACAGTTGGTAGCCGATGAGGGCCAACACCCCCACGACGGCCCCGGCGATCAGAAGGATCGGCCACCGCCGCGGGGGAGAAGCGCGGGCCGCACGAGGCACATGTTTGCTCATGAAGCCCTCCGTGGGCAACGGGTTTCGACTTTCTCTCCGCGTGTCGGGACGGGTTCCGCCCGGGCCATTCGGAGCGGAAGGATCAAGACCGCGCGGATCCCTCAGCGCCCCCGCTGCGCCCGAACGCCCGGCTCATGGGACCCGCGCGCCCATCAGGTCCGCCAGATCGCCCCACACCTCCGCCATCGCCGTCGCGCCCGCTGGGAGGCTGCGGACGCCCTCCGGGAGGATCAGCAGGCCGTTCGCCCGCGCCATGGCGCTCAAGATGTGAGATCCCTGCAGGCCGCTGAGGCGGGCCCAGAACTCACCATCCTCGTAAACGATCCGCGCTCGGAAATACGTCTCCCGCCCATCACTGGAGACCGGCTCGGCCAGCCGCACCGGGATGCGCGGGCGCTCCCCGCGGGGATGCCCCGCCATCCGGCGCAGGGCCGGTCGGACGAACTGATCGAAGGTGATCATGGCGGAGACCGGGTTGCCCGGCAACCCGAAGAAGGGGATCCCACGGTAGTGGCCGAAGGCGAAGGGTTTCCCGGGGCGGATCCGAACCTTCCAGAGGCGGATCTCGCCATGGCGCCCCACCACCGCTTTCACCCAATCATAGACGCCGACCGAAGCCCCGGCGGAGGACACGATCAGATCCGGACGATGACCCACCGCTTCGCCCAGCAACCGCTCCAGGTCCTCCGGATCATCCCGCGCGATCCCCAAGACGAGGGGCTCTGCCCCCGCCTCCCGCACCTGAGCCGCCAGGGCGGTCCGGTTGGTCTCGTAAATGCCACCGGGGGGGAGGGGGCGACCAGGTTCAACCAGCTCGTCACCGATCGCCAGCAGAGCGACCCGCGGGCGGCGATGGACTGGGACCTCGGCGCGGCCGAGGGCCGCCAGCAGCGCCAGAGCCCCCGGGGTGAGCACCCTCCCCGGCTCCAGGGCCACCGCGCCCCGCGCCACGTCCTCCCCCGCCGGGCGAATGTGCTGGCCCACCCGGGCCGCCCGGAACACGGTGACCACCGCTGGAGGCGGATGGCCCGGCCCACTTCGATCGTCGGTGTCCTCCACCCGGACGACCGCATCGGCCCCCGGCGGGAGCGGCGCCCCCGTCGCGATCCGCACGGCCGTGCCCGGTTCGACCACCCCGGGGAACGGATGGCCGGCTGCGGCCTCCCCCAGCACCCGGAGGCGCACCGGCTGCTCCGGATGGGCTCCAGCGGTATCCGCCGCCCGGACGGCATACCCATCCATCGCCGAGTTGGGGAAGGGCGGGAGATCGAGATCCGCCCGGATGGCCGCCGCCAGCACCCGCCCCAGCGCTTCCGCAAGCGGCACGGATTCCGCCGGAAGCGGCCGGAATTCCTCTAGGATCAGCCGCCGCGCTTCCTCCACCCCCACCCATTCCTGAACCGCATCCATCTCGAACGCTCCATTGCACCGTATGGGAATCCTTATCCCCACCCAGCCCGGGGGTCTGCACGACCTAAGGACCCCCTGTCGCGAAGCCACGCCAGATCCCCCGGAGGGGAACGATACTCGACGGATCGGCCTCCTGCGGGGCAGGGCGCGTGGGCCGGCGGCCGACAGGGGGTTTCCGCGCTCTCGATGGACCGAATTTAGTGTAACGAGCCGGGGGAGGCCTGTCAACCTTTGCGCGAGACCTCCCCTGGGCCAAGAGGGCTCGGTCAGGCGAGCTTAAGGGATCATTGAGTGTCCACCCCGATCTTCGCGTCTGGATCCACATCCAGGTCCAGGGCCGCGAACCGGCCGGCCTGCGCGTGGAGGGCAGCCGCGGCGCCGATCATCGCCGCGTTGTCGGTGCACAGCCAGGGCGGGGGCACATACACCGGGACGGGGGCTCGGCGGGCCATCTCCTCCCGGAGCCGCCGGTTGGCGGAGACGCCGCCGGAGATCAAGATGGCCCGCGCCTCATACCGGCGGAGGGCCTCCAAGGTCTTGGTCACCAGCTGCTCGATCACCGCGGCTTGAAAGGAGGCGGCCAGATCCGCCACCGGGAGCGGGCGCCCCTGAAACCGCTCGACGATGCGGAGCACCGCCGTCTTCAGCCCGCTGAAGCTGAACCAGAGCGGATCGTCCACCTTGGGGAGCGCGGGGAGGGGGAACGCCCGAGGATCCCCCTCCTGGGCCATCCGCTCGATGGCCGGCCCCCCCGGGAACCCCAGGCCCAGGAGGCGGGCCACTTTGTCGAAGGCCTCCCCGGCCGCATCATCGATGGTCCAGCCCACCCGCCGGTGCACGAGAAGGTCCTCCACCCAGATCAGCTCCGTATGCCCGCCGGAGACGATCAGGGCCAGAAAGGGGAGCGGGAGCGCTTCGGGTGGGTTCCCCTCCACCCGCAGTCGGTGGGCGTAGAGATGGCCCTCCAGGTGGTTCACCGCGATCAAGGGCTTGCGGCGGGCGAAGGCCAGGGCCTTGGCGAAGCTGACCCCCACCACGAGGGAGCCCGGCAGCCCGGGCCCATACGTCACAGCGATGGCATCCACGCCCTCCCAGGAGAGGCCGGCCTGGGCCAGCGCCTCGCGGGTCACGGGGACGATGGCCTCGGCGTGCATCCGAGCGGCGATCTCCGGGAAGACCCCGCCGTATTTGGCGTGGAAGGCGGCCTGCGAGGCCACCACATGGCTGCGCAAGATCCGGCCGTCCTCCACGACGGCCGCGGCGGTCTCATCGCATGAGGTCTCGATCGCAAGGATCCGCATCCCGGGAAATCCTCCCAAACCGAACGCCTCAGTCGCCGATCTCCGCAGATGGCTCCCCGATGGCTCCTCCCACGGTGAACTCCGCGACCGTGCCGCCGGTGATCCGCACCAAGTCGGCGAAGGAGACGGGGAACAGGGCGTTGGGGGCACCTGCGGCGGCCCACAGGGTTTCATACCGCGCCAGGGAGGCATCGATCCAGACCGGCAGCGGGGCCGCGTGGGCGACGGGGGGCACGCCCCCCACCTCGTAACCCGTCACCTGCCGCACCGTCTCCGGGTCTGCGATCCGGATGCGCTTGCGCGAGATCCCCCAGAGCGCAGCCAGGAGGCGCTGGTCGGCCTTGCGATCCCCGGCCACCAGCACCAGCCGCGGCTGCCCATCGGCCAGGAAGAGGAGGGACTTCACAATGGCGCCCAGGGGGCATCCCACCGCCGCCGCGGCCTCCACTGCCGTCGCGGTGCTTTGATCGAGCAGGCGAATCGAAACGCCGGGGAGATGCTGCGCCAGGAACGCTTGTACATCCTGAGGGCCCCGAAGCGACACGAGTCACCTCCGGGACAAGGAATCCGTTCTCCG
>JBEPYX010000201.1:0-4286 GCA_041641155.1 Thermoflexus sp. | reverse complement strand
GGGCCTCGAGACCTTCCGCATCCTCCCGGAGCGCATCGCGGGCCGGCGCGGGCTGGTGGCCGCATCCGGCGCGTGAGGGGAAGTCGGGATGCTGGAGATCCAGATCCGCCAGGTGGTGCAGGTGTTCCCGGGCCCCTGCGGCGAATGGGTGGTCTTCGATGGCCTGGATCTTGAGGTCCCGGCCGGGTCGTTCACCGTGGTGGTGGGGCCGAGCGGGTGTGGGAAATCCACCTTGCTGCGGATCGTCGCGGGCCTGCTACGTCCGACGGCCGGGGAGGTGCGGCTGGGCGGCCTTTCCCCCGAAGCGGCCCGGGCCGCGCGGCGGATCGGATGGATGGGGCAGCAACCGGCCCTGCTCCCCTGGCGCACCGTGGAGGGCAACATCCGCCTCGCCCTGGAGGTGAACGGCCGCTCCCTCCAACCCCCGCTCCCCATCGAGGCGCTCATCCACTTGGTGGGCCTAGCCGGATTCGAACGGGCCTACCCTCATATGCTCTCCGGCGGGATGCAGCAGCGGGTGGCCCTGGCCCGCACGCTGGCGCCCGGCCCGGCCGTCTGGCTGATGGACGAGCCCTTCGCCGCCCTGGACGCGCTGACCCGGGAGCAGCTGCTGGGGGAGGTGGAGCGGCTGTGGCAACGGTTCCGGGCGACCGTCCTCTGGGTCACCCACGATCTACACGAGGCTGTGCGCCTGGGGGATGAGGTGGTGGTCCTCGCCGGCCGTCCGGCCCGCATCCGAGCTCGCCTCCCCATCCCTGACCCTCGCCCCCGCCAGGACGAGCGGCGGGTGGGGGAATGGGTGCAATGCGTGCGGGAAGCCCTGGCGGGAGGTCTCCGATGAACGGGATCACGGGACGGCCGACTGCGGCGCCTGGGGCGGAGCGCTCCGCCCGCCCGGCGCAGCGGTGGCTCCCATGGGCCATGCCCCTCGCGCTTCCCTTCGCCCTGCTGGTCTGGGAGGGAATCGTCCAAGCCACCCGGGTGCCGGTCTACCTGGTCCCGCCCCCCTCGGGGATTCTCCATGTGCTGTGGGCGGAGCGGGCGCTCTACCTGAAGGCCACGGTGGCCACCGCAGGGGAGGCGGCGGCAGGCCTGGCCCTGGGGGTGGGGGCGGCGCTGGGGCTGGCGGTGGCGGCCACCTTCTATCCGCCCCTCGAGGGCGCCCTCATGCCCCTGGTGTTGCTGCTCAAGGCGATCCCCTTGGTCGCCATCGCTCCGATCCTGACGTTATGGTTCGGCTTCGGTCCCATCCCCAAGGTGCTGATGACGGCGCTGCTTACGTTCTATCCCGCGCTGGTGCCGCTCATGGCCGGGCTGCGCGGGGTGGACGGGGCGGCGTGGGAGCTGATGCGGGCGTGGAACGCCTCGGAGTGGGAGATCTTCCGGCACCTGCGGTGGCCCGCGGCCTGGCCCTACACCTTCACCGCGTTGAAGACCGCCATCCCGCTGGCCTGGATCGGCGCCGTGGTGGCGGAGTGGACCGGCGCCTCCGGCGGGCTGGGGCGGATCATGTGGCTGGCCCAGACCAACCTGGACATGCCGCGGCTCTTCGCCGCGGCCCTGATCCTCGCCGCCATGAGCCTGGCCGGCTACGCCCTCGCCGCCTGGCTGGAGCGGCGCGTGGCGTGGTGGCGGTTCTGATCTTGTACATCCCTTTCATATGGAGGGACCCATGTTCGGGCATCGCGGACCTCTTCGGCTGCTCTTCGCGCTGGTGGTCCTGGGGCTGGGGGGCTGCGTCACCCCAGCGCCGCCGGCCACCCCGACCTCGATCCCGCTGCGGCATATGGTCTTCATGGCCGGCTACAAGCCCCAGGCCAACCTCCCCTTCGTGGGCGTCTATATCGCCAAGGAGAAGGGCTACTTCCTCGCGGAGGGGCTCGACGTGGAGGTGCAGCATTCCACCGGCCGCGGGGAGCACCTCCAGCTGCTGATGGCTGGGAGCGTCCAGGTGACCACCCAGGACGCGGCCGTGCTGCTCCAGCGGCGGGCCGACCCGGGCCTCCCCCTGGTCTCCATCGCCCTCATCGGGCAGCGGGGGCAGCAGGCCTTCGCCGCCCTGAAGTCCTCCGGGATGCGGACGCCAAAGGATTGGGAGGGGAAGAAGGTGGGCTATAAGGGGACGCCGCCGCCGGACCTCTTCGCGATCATGGAGGCGGCGGGGGTGGACCGCAATCGGGTGGAGCTGGTCAACGTGGGCTTCGACCCGCGGGTGCTGGTCCAGGGCCTAGTGGATGTCTACCCGCTGTTCAAGTCCAACGAGCCCTACCTGCTGCGCCAGATGGGACACGAGCTGGTGATCTGGGACGCGGCGGACTACGGGGTGCCGACCCTGGGGCTGGCCTACGTCACCAGCGAGGAGCAGATCCGGCGGGATCCGGACCTCCTCGTCCGCTTCCTGCGGGCGGCGCTGAGGGGGATCGAGGACGCGCGGGCGAACCCGGAGGAGGCGGTGGACATCGTGCTGCGATACGCCCCGCAAGCGGACCGTGGGCACATGCGCTTCATGCTGGAGACGGAGCTGAAGGACGCGGAGTCCGAGGTCACGCGGGCCCACGGGACGGGGTGGCAGACCCGCGAGCAGTGGGCGGCGCTGTATGAGGTGCTGCGCCGCTACAACGCCATCGCCAAGCCGGTGGAGATCGAGCGCGTCTTCACCAACGAGCTGCTCGAACGGGCCCGCCGCTGAGGGGACCCGAGGCCCCATCGCTCCGCGCGATATCGCGCTATATTTACAAACGGGGTCGGGGGTGCTGGCTCGGCGCCCCCGGCCCCGAACGAATGGCAGACTGGGCCGCGCGGGAGGTGCGCCATGGGAGAGCCACGGATCGCGGTCATCGGGGCGGGGCCCTCGGGGCTAGCGTGTGCCAAGCACCTCCTCCAGGTGGGGCTCCGGAACTTCGTCGTGTATGAGCGGAACGCCGACGTGGGAGGAAACTGGCTGTATTCGCCGGAGCCCGGCCACTCCAGCGCCTACGAGACCCTCCACGCCATCACCTCGAAGCGGATGTCGGGCTACATGGATTTCCCGATGCCGGACGATTACCCCGATTACCCGAGCCACGCCCTCCTGCTCGAGTATTTCCGGGCCTACGCCCGGCGCTTCGGGCTTTATCCGTACATCCGCTTCCGGACGGAGGTCCGCCGGGCTGACCCCACCCCCGATGGGCGCTGGCGGCTGGAGCTCTCGGACGGCAGCGCAGAGCACGCGGACTACCTGTTGGTGGCCAACGGCCACCACTGGGATCCCAACTGGCCGGAGGTGGAGGGATCGTTCGAGGGGATCTTCATCCATTCCCATTTCTATCGGAACAACCGCGCGTTCGAGGGGAAGCGGGTGCTGATCATTGGAGCCGGCAACTCCGGGTGCGACATCGCGGTGGACGTCAGTCGGGTCGCCCGCTTCACCGCCATCAGCCTACGGCGGGGCTACCACGTCATCCCGAAGTTCGTCTTCGGCGGCCTCCCCGCCGACGTGGTGTATGCGCACATGCAGTGGATCCCCCCGCGGGTGCGGCGCCCCCTGCTCCATCTCACCCTCTGGCTCCTGGTGGGGCCGATGACCCAATATGGGCTCCCGCGGCCGGACCACGCGGTGTTCCAAACCCATCCGATCGTCAACTCCGAGCTGCTCTACCTGATCCGCCACGGAAGGATCCACCCCCGCCCGGCCATCGCCCGGATGGAGGGGAAGCGGGTGCGCTTCGCCGATGGGCGGGTGGAGGAATACGACGCTGTAATCGCCGCCACCGGCTATCGCCTCTCGTTCCCCTTCCTGGCCCCTGAGATCGTCCGTACCTTCCTGGACCCGGAGCGCATGGAGGTGCGGCTTTACTTGAACATCTTCCACCCGCGCTATCGCAACCTGTTCTTCATCGGCCTGATCCAGCCCAACGGATGCTTGTGGAACCTCTCGGACCTGCAGGCCCAGTTGGTGGCCAACGTCATCGCCGGGCGGTGCCGGCTGCCGGAGCGCTTGGAGGAGGCGATCGAGGCCGCGGTTCGGGCGCACCGGCGCCGCTATGTGGCCACGCCACGCCACATGCTGGAAGTGGACTGGCACGAATACCGGCGGCTCCTGCGGCGGCATCTCCCGCCGGATGCCCCGGCCTGGCGGGACGGGTCTTCGAACGGGACCTCCTCGAGTTGAAAGAGGCGGCGGGCCCCCCGTCCTCAGATGACGTTATACTCCGCGGTTGACCCCGCCCGGGCGAACCGCTCCCATCGGAGGGGGGTGATGTCCAGGGTGTGGGCCTCCCCGTCCAGGATCTCCTCCGCCATCAGCA